>JALHHH010000150.1 GCA_022837485.1 Bacteroidales bacterium | reverse complement strand
GAGACAAGGAGACGGGGTGACAAGGGGAAGGCGGATTTCTGATTTTGATTTCTGAATTCGGATTTAGGGGCACTGTTGTGATGGGGAAGATAATGTTGAGGTTGAGATTGAGATTGAGATTTGAGGTAAGAAGTAAGAAGTAAGACTGCAAATCCTGCGAGGTACTCAGATTTGGTAACGTAATGGTAATCCAAAAAAGCTATGTGTCTTTGCGCGGGGCTTTTTCAAAAGAAACTGACAAGGAGACAAGGAGACGGGGTGACAAGGGAAAGATTGATTGGAGCATGGGTTTTCAATAGGAACTTGATAAAGTAGTAAGTCAGGAGAATGGAAAGAAAATGCAAAAAAACAATCTCTGCGCCTTAGCAGCTTGCCCCGCTATGGTGGGGTCTTTGCGCGGGGTAAGGATGCGGAGGTTGAGGTTGAGGCAAGATGCTGGATGTTAGAAATCAGAATTTCATTTCCGGCACATCCCCCTCCACAATCAGCCGGGCTTCTGTAGCTGCTATAATTTCATCCACACTTACGCCGGGGGCCCGTTCGAGTAGTTTAAACCCATCTTCTGTAACCTCAATTACAGCGAGATCGCTAACTATTTTTCTTATACAGCGTACTCCGGTTAAAGGTAAGGTGCATTCCTTCAAGAGTTTTGATTGCCCATCTCTGCTCGTGTGCTGCATGGCAACGATAATATTTCTGGCAGAAGCCACTAAATCCATGGCACCGCCCATGCCTTTCACCATTTTTCCGGGAATTTTCCAGGAGGCAATGTCTCCTTTTTCGCTGACTTCAAACGCGCCCAGCACGGTCAGGTCGACGTGCCCGCCCCGTATCATGGCAAAGCTGGTGGATGAATCGAAAAACGATCCGCCGGGGAGCACCGTAACGGTTTGCTTGCCCGCATTGATCAGGTCGGGATCTGCCTGACCCTTTTCGGGAAAAGGGCCCATGCCGAGCATCCCGTTTTCTGACTGCAGCACCACCTCAATGCCCTCAGGCACATAGTTGGCTACCAGGGTAGGAATACCAATCCCGAGATTTACATAATATCCGTTTTTCAGTTCCTGCGCAATGCGCTGTGCAATCTGTTCTTTTGTAAGGGCCATTATCTGTAAGATTTTTTATTGGAAGTAGGAAGTCAGGCTGAGGCTAAGGTTAAGGTTAAGGTTGTGCTTTGGCTGGTCTCGGCTTTACTCAACCACCGTCGCTCAGCAACCAAGGTTGAGGTTAAGGTCGGATTAGTAATTAAGGGCCTAGTATCCAATAAATTCCACTTTTGAAAACACTAGTGGGCATTAAAATCGCTTAATCGTTCTTTGAAAGACTTTGTAAATCGCAGTTTCAGCGTTTTTTTTGTGCGTGACGATTTGAACTGAATGATG
>JALHHH010000149.1 GCA_022837485.1 Bacteroidales bacterium | reverse complement strand
TTCCATAACATAGACTGGGATATCTACAGCGAATCATATTATGATCCTCTGCAATCGGATGTAATAATCCAGGATGATAGTTATGACGCAGGAGGCAATGCGATTTTCTCGACATATAATACCGTTCGGTACGGACTACCTGAAGAAAGTGATTTTCCCTACAGCATGTTTGATTTCAACCCCTGGATACTCTGGAACCCAGTAAACAATGACTGGGAGGACAACATAGTCAAGAGTACGAAGACCCTGCAGATTTACTATGGTGATGAGCTTAGCTGGTTGGGTTATTCTTTCGAAGATTATAATCCGGCCATTAAGGAAGCTTTACTGAAGTTCGGATCTCTCGCCGTATCCTTTAGAGTTCCGGAGGATTTTGACTTCTACACGAAAGGTGTGTATATACCTTCTTCCAACGTTATAACAGGGGGCCACGCTGTCACTCTGGTTGGTTGGCTTGACATGACTGGCCTCAAGACAGCTTTCCCTGATCTAATAAGCCCCGAAGCTACTTCAGTAACTGTAGATGATCCCTTTTCTGGATTGAGCTGGGAGGCTACGGAGTTTTGGATAATTAAAAACAGCTGGGGAAACTGGGGCTGGAATGGTTACTACGTGGTTCCTGCTATATCGAAACAGCTATTCGAGTTCTCAGCTGAAAATGGCTATGGGATAAGTCCTTGGATGATCGAGTACAATGCAATGTATGCTCCAGTGTTTGAGGAAGAGTACGCGATGGAAGATGTCGATTTTAATGACGATGGTGTAGTGGATGAGAAGGATTTTGATGTCTTGGTAGATCATATGTACACAGGAAGCATTGTCTTCGATATTTCTATTCCGAAAGATTATTGGGTAGATCACGAAGATATCAGCAGATTCTTACTCGTCTGGAACAGCATGATTGACTGATTACCCAATCAAGAAGAGCAGGGTGTTTACCCTGCTCTTTTTATTTTCCAAAGGAATCGATTTCTATTTAGAGTTTAGGGATCGCCCAAAGCAGATAAAGTAATTGCTTACTCTCCGAATGAAGATTCTCGAGCTTGATTATGAAATGCCAAAGCTTTATGGATTCTGTTGCTTGATCCAGCAGTTCACATTAATACTAGCATGTTATAATCCATCTAAGTTGCTTTTCTAAAGCTTTACATTGATTCGGGGAGGTAGCATATGTACGATTTCAGGGCGCTCGAGAAGAAGTGGCAGGATTATTATGCGAAGGAGAAGCCGTTTAACATAGATCTCAAGAAAGCGGAGAAGCCTTTCTACAATCTCATGATGTTTCCATATCCCTCCGCAGCGGGACTTCACATAGGAAATATGTTTTCCTTCATAGGTTCGGATGTATATGGAAGGTTCATGAAACTGAAGGGCTATGATGTATTTGAACCGATCGGCTTC
>JALHHH010000148.1 GCA_022837485.1 Bacteroidales bacterium | reverse complement strand
ACTGAGTATGTTTTGAGCAGATTTTTCTCTTTTAGTTCCAGGTAAAGGTGTTGATACCACTGAAGCGTCAGATGATTTACAAACATCCAGCCATAAAGGGTTTGCTCATCCTGCATGTAGGTATGGTCGGCTTCCATAACGTTCTTCATTCCATCAAACATTACTTCGATTGCCATTCTTGATTTGTAAGTTTCATAAACATCCGCTCCAGGTTTGAATTGGAAGTTTGTCAGCAGGGCCAGTGTTCCGAAGGTGTTTCGTTTTTGGTGGAATTTTTGCAGAGAATAATGCTCCGGATGCGTTTCGATGCGGCGCAGATAATCTTTTTCCTCTTTGACTTTCAAGGATTCATCCAGATAGACAAACAATGACAGGTCCTCACAGGGGTATTGCTGATACCAGATGAACCTTTTTTCATGTTCAAAGTAGGAATCAGACTGCTTGAAGGTATTACTTTCTATATGGGTATAATCAACAATTGTATTGTCTCGTCTTAACGGCAGGATAAACTTTAGCTTTTCCTGCTGAAGCAACTCAATATTATTTTTTGAATAAAAACCTTTGTCAGCAACAATGACGGCATCATTCAACCCCGCTTCGATCAGCGCATTTCTAAATGCTTTTACTTCCCTGACATTACCGGGCAGGACCCGGTAATACACTGGCATTTCAGATTTGGAGGAATACAGATAAAGCAGGTTGATCTGGGGATCAAAGTTCATTTGATTGTTGTATCCGCTTCGCGACAGGCTGATCAGTTCAGAATTTGAAAATACATGAGTCAGATCCATTAAAAGATACTCATCCTGGGCAATAAACGAGCGCATATAACCCAGCATAGCCACATGCTGTTCCCCAACGGACTTCAACACAGTAGCCGCGGTCTTGTCATTGAATTTTATATTGCCAAAAAACTCCTGAAGAAAGCTCTGATTCAGCCTGAAGGGAATGGCCTTCAATGGGCAACGGTAAATAAACCGGCAATAGGCAATAACCACAAGTTGCTTCCAGTATAACGGAAAAAACTTCTCCAAAGCGCTCAGGTATTTTTCAAATCCTTTGTACACAAGCAAGGACACTCCGTACTCCCTGCAACCCGGCTTAGATTCAATTTGATTGACGGTCTGCTTCTCCAGCATACGGGTTTTTGAAGGCACGAAGCCTTTTTCGGTTACACTGCCGAGCAGTTTACCGCTTATCTTCCTGGGGCCTTTCCGGCTCTGATCGTAAACAGTTTTATACTCATACAGGTAGTATTTGCCTCTGATAAGCCGCAGTTCGGTGCCAGGTTTTTTCTGGTCCAAAGCCCATTGGGGATGATTTGTTGCTTTCATATAATACGTGGATACGTATTACAAATATACTACTATAACCCGCCTCAAATCGAGGTTTTTAACAAAAAGTTATCAACTAATACGTGTTAATTTCAGGGTTAGAG
>JALHHH010000147.1 GCA_022837485.1 Bacteroidales bacterium | reverse complement strand
TGAAGGTACAATACGCAAATTTTTCGGAACTTCCATCGAGCGTAATGCAGTGCATGGTTCCGACAGCGATGAAAACACTGCCATTGAATGCAGTTTCTTCTTCAGCAGACTGGAAACGGTTTAATTCTCAAACGAACCCGGACTGAATTCCTTAAATGTATGGTCGGAATAAAACCATACAATTTTTACCGGCTTACGAACTGAAGTTTGCCGGGAGGGGGTAGTGTGCTCGTCCTGAAATTCAACAACGGGTTTTTCATGCATCGCAACTTCTTTCGCAGGTTCTTTAAGTGGTTCCGGAGTCACTTCCCTGCTTTCCAACTTTTCCGTGCTGAATGTTTCTTCCGTTTCAATAAACTGTTCAGGCACATTATTATCCTGATTTTGTGTATCATCCACACGCATTCCCGGCATCTTTCCCTCATAATGCGCGGGCTGAATCGTCTCGTCTTCATCCTCGTCCGCAAATAACTCCATTATCAGCGGTTTTGGCTTCTCAACAATCTCTGGTACGGGCGGAGGAGTGGATTTTGCATCCCCGGGATTAAACATCTGCCCTTCACCAAACAATAACCATTGCATACTGATTTCCGGGTAACGCCGTATCAGACGCTGCACAAAATCCAGGCTGGGTTTGTTTCGTCCATTCAGTATGTGTGATATCCCCGATCGTTGCACCCCAAGATCATCCGCCAACTGAGCCGGCGTGATGTTCATTGCTTTAATGATTAATGCTATCCGACTGTTCATCTCTCTTTTCGTTGATCAGATTACAAAGATAATCCATTCTATCAAACATTCCTGTATTTTCGATATTATAAATGTAAATTGTTTCTGAAAAATTATTATCATAAGTTTTACTTCAGGTATAGTTTGTTATTTGCTTATATTGAGTCTTCTATGAATTTTTATTCCGTAATTTTTCTCAGCAGTCGATAATTTACCATTAACTAAACAATAACTTAAGGTAAATAATATATAATACTGGTAATGAGTTTTTTTTAACATTTTTAAGCATATTTTAAGTATTTTTGACTCATTTACAGAAATTACGAGAATACAAGTGTAACAGAGCTTGTCACACTTGTAAAACACAGTATAATTAACAATAACCAAAATAAAGTTACACTTGTTAACCAAGAGTTACATTTGTAATGTAGTGTGTTTGATTACAAATGTAACAGTTAATTTACGCTTATTAATTGTCTTTAATTCAATAACATAGCTTGCTTAATAATGTTTTTTTGCAGAAGTAGATGGTTACAATTGTAATACGATCACAGGTTTTCAGATATATCGCCATCCCTACTCTGGTTTAAAGAAACTGATTTATAAATTCTTGAGCTAATAAATAGGAATATGAGCGGTCTGCAAGACCCAGCGAATATTACCGGTTGAACTACATCCCTTCCGGGGCTATGCACTTACCGGCAGTTTTCGTTAG
>JALHHH010000146.1 GCA_022837485.1 Bacteroidales bacterium | reverse complement strand
ACCGGTCTCAAAACACTACTCTCTTTCACCACCTCGCTTCTGGTTCTGTGGAAAGTGATGATTCCGCTTTATCTACAAGGCTTCGATCCTGTAATGATAGCTTTCGCAATTGTTTCAGCACTCACTTCGGCTATCATCTTTCTGGTTGGAGGATTCACCCGTAAGGGATTTGTTGCCTTCCTTGGATCGATATCGGGAGTCTTTGTAACCTTGATTCTTTCTTTGAGTTTTTCAGATCCATTCTACATAAATGGTTCCGTAATGCCATTTTCGGAAACGCTTCTCTATTCAGGTTTTGCGCACCTTGATCTGAACCAGCTCTTTCTGGCCAGCATTTTTATCGGGAGTTCAGGCGCGGTAATGGATATCGGTATGGATCTTTCTGCATCTATGCAAGAAGTGGTATTCAAAAAACCCGACATTACCACAAGAGAACTGATGTTTTCCGGATTTCGCGTAGGTAGGGCCGTGGTAGGTACAATGACGACTACTCTTCTTTTTGCCTACTCAGGTGGCTATTTGACTCTACTTATGGCCTTCATGGCTCAGGGCGTAAATACATCAGCGATGCTGAATCTCAACTATTTTTCGTCAGAAATACTCATAACTGTAGTCGGGAGTTTCGGACTGGTTCTTACCGCGCCTCTCACAGCCATTATCGGAGCTCTAGTATTCACCAGAAAAGGGAGCGAGCTTCCTATCACGCTTAACCAAGAAGCCGGACAAAGTGTGGACAAGAAGGCTCAAGAGCTTGGGTCCGCCATTAACGATTCTGTCGATTGAGGAATGATTGATTTACCTCAGCTAGAGCTTTTTGACATAGTCGTTGGTTCATCATGGAATTTGGCATTTCGACCTAGATTGTGACGTAGATTCTAAGTGTCCTTCTTGAATCAGGCCAGCTGAATTATGTTTGAAGATGGATATCGGAAAAACGGTGTGAAGTAATCAATGCATCGTAATAGAGTTCCCTTTTGTTTTCTCAAATGAAGTACACTGCCCTTGCAGAAATCGAGAGTCAGGTATCTTGGCGGAGGTTAATTTACTTAAACCTCTTGAAAGTAATTTTTTGAGGGCGATGAGAAGTGGAAAAGCACTATTCGATCTCCCGGTTATAGAAGGCTTCTACACTAGTTATTGCATCCAGCCACTTTGAAGTCAAAGAGTAGCTCTCAAGTGGTTGGCTTTATGTAAAAGTAAGTCTTCTCTTCACCTAAGAAATAGCCTGAGGAGAGAATCCTCAGGCTTCTATCTTTTCAACAAAACCGATTCTAAAACCGTCCGGATCTCTGATGACGAATTTAAGGATTCCATAGGGAGTCGTTTCGAGAGGAGTATCGATCTCCACAAAGTCTTTGATTCTATTCCACAACTCCTCGACACCGGTTATTCGGAAGTTCAAGATGTCTGAATTTCTGTTTCTTTTCAATCCTGGAGTTTCGATTATCCCAAAGCCGGCCGTTCCATCGAGT
>JALHHH010000009.1 GCA_022837485.1 Bacteroidales bacterium | reverse complement strand
CTCCCTCCGGATAGCTGTAGATACTCTCCTGCTAAACCCCGTAATGCCCGGCGACACTCTGACAGGCAGGACTGGTAAAAAGAAAAGCGCCATCAACAGCAAAGTGGAGTATTCAGCTACCGACTCCATATGCCTCGATCTGGAGTCCCGGAAAGTGTATATGTACCGCGATGCCGATATCCGGTACGAAAAAATTCATCAAAAAGCCGCATTCATCGAGCTCGATTTCAATACAAGCATGCTCAGAGCCATCCCGGCCAAGGATTCTACCGGCAAAGAATACGGTAAACCGGAATTTACCGAAGGCGATCAGTCTTTTACCTCCGAGGAGATCAACTATAACTTCAATACCACCAAAGCCATCGTTAAGAATGTTATTACCAAAGAAGGTGAAGGATACCTGCATGGGGAGGTTGTGAAGAAACTTGTTGACAATGTGAGCAATATGCATCATGGAGGATACACCACCTGCAATCTTGAGCATCCGCACTTCAGTATTAAGTTTACCAAAGCCAAGGTAATACCGAACAATAAGATCGTGACCGGCCCGGCTTTTCTTACCATAGAGGATGTTCCGCTGCCGCTGGTGCTGCCTTTCGGTCTGTTTCCCAATAAGCGGGGCCAGACTTCCGGCATCCGGATACCAACTTACGGTGAATCGGCCAATCGCGGTTTTTACCTCGAAAACGGAGGGTACTATCTGGGTATCAACGACTACATGGAACTCTACCTTCTGGGGGACATATACTCCCGCGGCAGCTGGGCACTGAAACCACAGTTTAACTACCGGAAACGATACAAGTTCAACGGTAATTTTAACTTCAGTTATGCCATCAACCTCGAAGGAGTGCGCGAAACACCCAGTTTTAAGCGCAACCGTGACTTCAGGGTTGCCTGGACGCATAACCAGGATCCCAGAGCGCGGCCGAAATCCAGGTTCAGTGCCAACGTCAATTTCGTTTCCAGTCAGTACAACAAGTACAATCCCACTACCACCAACGACCTGCTCTCGAATACGTTCCAGTCGAGCATCAGTTACCAGACATCCCTTTTCAGGGATAAAATATCTCTTAGCACTGCGCTCAGCCACAGCCAGAATACCTCTACCAAACTGGTAAATCTTACGCTGCCCAGCATTTCTCTGTCGGCCAACCGCTTTTATCCCCTGCGCCGGCCGGGTAAAACTACCAATCTGAAGTGGTACGACAACATCAGTGTAAACTACAGCATGACCGCACGCAACGAAGTGAACGTGATCGATTCCATGCTGTTTAAACCCCAGATGTTCGATGCCTTCCGCAACGGAATGCAGCACAAAATACCCGTCAGCTCAAGCCTGAAGATTCTGAAATACTTCACCATGAGCAATACCCTCGATTTTACCGAGCGCTGGTACAGCCGGAGCATCCGCAAATCCTGGGTTAACGATACGTTGTGGAATGGCGAGGACTACCGTGTGGGCTACATCGATACCGATACCCTCGACGGATTTAAAACGGCCCGCGACTTTAGCTTTACCTCTTCGCTCAACACCACGCTCTACGGAATGGCTCAGTTTAAAAAGGGCCCGGTGCGTGCCATTCGTCACGTAATACGTCCATCGGTGTCCATGTCGCTGCGCCCCGATTTCGGGAAGGAGAACTTTGGCTATTACCGTGAGGTACAATCGGATACTCTGGGTAACGTGCAGCGGTATTCCATCTTTGGCAGCGGCTCCGACTATACTTCCATCTACGGAAGTCCGCCCGACGGCCGGTCCGGTCGCATCAGCATCGGCATTGGAAATAATCTGGAAATGAAGGTACGTTCAAAAAGCGATACCATCACCGGGATGAAAAAAGTAATGCTGATCGAGAGTTTTAACATCGGAACCTCCTACGATCTGGCCAGGGATTCACTGCAGTGGTCGCTTGTTAACATCAGCGCCAGAACTACGCTCTTCAAAAAACTTCAGATCAGCTACTCAAGCGTGTGGGATCCTTATGTGGTTACCGAAGCCGGCCGCCGTATCAATACCTTTGAGTGGGACAGAAACCGAAGACTTCTCCGGAAAGATAATACCTCCTGGAATTTCTCAATCGATTACAACTTCTCCTCCTCCAAAAGGAAAAGTCCGCAATCGAAGACATCTAGCGAAGAGTCGGAGCAGGAGCTGAAGAACTTCAACGAAAATCCACAGGAGTACATCGACTGGAATAATCCCTGGAATTTAGGATTTCGCTATAACCTGAACTATACCGGCCGGAATATGCCTGCCACCCACACGGTGAAAAGCGAAATTGTGCAAACCCTCGGCTTCAACGGGGATATCAGCCTTACTCCCAAGTGGAAAGTTTCAGTTGCTTCCGGTTACGACTTCAAATCAAACAAGCTCTCCTACACTTCCGTGAATGTTTACCGCGATCTCCATTGCTGGGAGATGCGTTTCAACTGGATTCCTATAGGATATTACAAAAGCTGGAACTTCTATATCAAGGTAAAAGCCAGTGTGCTGCAGGATCTGAAGCTGAACCGCAAGAAAGACTTCAGGGATAACTAATTTCTGGGAATCGCTTCCCCGATTCCATTCCGGATTTGACGCACAGGCAGTTTTGCAATAATTCCGGTTATTCGGCACCTTCCACACTAAAACCGACTTCAAGTCCTCCAACAGACAGCATAAATTCGCCGTTTTCGAGCCGAAGGGCATTCGAATGATCCGTGAATGCCAGATCCCGCACCGGTATCTCCAGCGTTACTGTGCGCATTTCACCCGGCTGAAGCATTATTTTGGTAAATGCACGAAGACGTTTTACGGGTGGGGTAAGCGAAGCATAAAGGTCGCTTACATAGGCCTGAACCACCTCCATTCCTGCTTTTCCGGAATTGTTCTGCACATTTACCTTGATGCGGATCGTTGCTTCCGGTGTATAGGTTTTGCTGTCGGCCGATAACCCGTTGTATTCAAATGCAGAATAGCTGAGGCCAAAACCAAAGGGGTATTGTGGATGGAAGGCACTTCCTTCGGGGGCTCCGATGTTCTGCAGGTTTTCAGTGTATTTGTGATAATACGGCTCGATGCTGTAGGCAAACCGTGGATAGGTGTAAGGAAGTTTGCCCGAAGGATTTGTCTCGCCGTAGAGGATGCGGGCAACGGCTTCTCCGCCGTAGTTGCCGGGAAGGTAGGCGTTGAGTATGGCCTGAGCCATTGGTTCAATCTCGCGGATGATTCGCGGCCGGCCCTGAACCATCACAAGTATCAAAGGTTTCCCGGCAGAAGCGGCTGCCCGTACCAGCTCTTTCTGGTTGTATGAAAGCTCCGGATCGGTGATGTTTCCGGGTATCTCGCAGTAGCTGTTCTCGCCAAGGCATAAAACAACATAGTCGGATTGCCGCGCCAGTGCTGTTATCTTCTGAAGATCGCCATTTGTCTCTGCACTGAAATCTCCGCTGTCGTCGTACGAAACACCCTCATACACCGTAATGTTTGCCGCTGATGAAGCCAGATCGCGCATTGCACGGGCAATAGTGGCATATTCGGCAGTAAATTCGTCTGCAAGGTTTCCCTGCCAGGAATAACTCCATCCGCCAAGTAAGGGACGCATACGGTCGGCAGCAGGACCTGCAATCAGGATGCGTGCACCGGCAGGAAGCGGAAGCGTTTTGTTTTCATTTTTCAGCAAGGTTATGGATTCCAGGGCAGTTCGCCGGGCATCGGCAGCAAAGCTTCCTGAGCCAAATTCGGGATACGAAGACATTTCCGTTACCGGACGTTCAAAAAGTCCAAGCCTGAATTTCAAACGAAGAATGCGCCGGACCGCATCGTCGATGCGCTCCGTGGAAATCTCGCCATCCTTCACCAGTTCGACCACATATGCAGCGAAGTCGAAATTATACGGAACCATAGACATGTCGATTCCGGCATTTACGGCAATTTTTACCGCCTCTTTATGGCTTGCGGCTATCCGGTGGCGAGTGTGCAGAAATTCTATGTCCTGCCAGTCGGTGACCACAAGGCCGCTGAATCCAAGTTCTTCCTTAAGCAGTATGGTGATAAGCTCATGACTGGCATGCACGGGCAGGCCGTTGATTTCCCCTGAGTTCACCATTACCGACATCGCGCCCGTTTCTACCGCCTTTTTAAATGCCGGCAGATGATATTCCCTTATTACGTGCATGGGCAGAAGGGCAGGGGTGCGGTCTTTCCCGCTTACCGGATTTGAGTATCCCAGGTAGTGTTTCAGGCATGCAGCAATACGGTTGGGGTCGTCGAGCGTATTCTCTTTTCCCTGTAAGCCTTTAATCAGGGCTTCACCCATAAGAGCGCCCAGAAGGGGGTCTTCGCCAAATGTCTCCCACTGCCTCGGCCAGCGCGGATCCATTCCTAAATCAAGCACAGGACTGAATGTCCAGGGACAACCGGCAGCCCGGGATTCGTAGGCGGTGATCTCTCCGGCACGTTCGGCCAGCGCAGGGTTCCAGGTGGCTGCAAGCCCTATCTGCTGTGGGAAAAGGGTGGCTCCATCAACGTATGAGGCACCGTGAATCATGTCAAGTCCGTAAAGAACAGGAATTTGTAACCGGGAATTTTCCAGGGCATAATTCTGAATTTCTCCGATCAGCCGGTTCCAGGTTTGCCTGTCCCTCGCCCGGTTGTTGGCCGTATTCAGAACCGATCCGATTTTATAGGTAACGAAGGCTTCACGAAGCATTGACGTATCGAGCACGACAGGCTCGTCGCTCACATAGGGACTCTCCCCTCTGGTAAGCACATCCAGCGTTATTTGTGTCATCTGTCCTGCTTTCTCTTCCAGCGTCATCCGGCTGAGCAGGGCTTCAATTCTTTTTTCCGTTTCTTCAGATCCGGTTGTTGCCGCATTCCGTGAGGTGTTGTTGCAGGAAACCGTAATAACAGCCATTGCGGCAAGTACCAGGTGTGTCAGTTGTCGTTTCATAGCCTTCCGGATAATCGTTATTTTTTAGTGTTTTCTATGTCAACGGGGTGTGGGTGAGCGTTCATTCTTCCGCACGAATTGGTGACAACAGCGTTTACCGTGCCGCTATGTTTTCCCCATTTTACCCGTATGCTTTCGCCACCGGCACTCCGTTTACTGCGTCTTACTCCCTCAGGTAACAACCATTCAACCGAAGCCCCCGTTTGCACCGGCAGGGAAAATGTGGCTGCTGACCGGGGTTTTACCTTTGCGGGACCAGTAATTTTCGGAGCATCGCTAGTTGAATATACCCTGACGTAGTCGATGTCCATCAGTGCCTCTTTCAGATTGTCGTCAATCCCTTCGCGTCCGCCCCAGTTGCCGCCAATGGCTATGTTCAGGATCAGATGAAAGGGTTTGTTGAACGGCCAGCTTTCGAAATTGTGATTACCGTCGTTGGCAAAGCTGAAGTATTTTTCGTTGTTCACAAAGAAGTCGATGCCGGTGCTGTCCCATTCAATGGCATACAGGTTGAAATTCGTGAAGGCGGCGGGTACATTAATGCTGTTTCCCACCTGTGTGCCATTCACGTGGTTATAGGCTGCGGTATGAACGGTACCATGTACGGTAAGCGGATCGTACCCTACATGCTCCATGATGTCGATCTCCCCGCTTTCAGGCCAGCCGCCGTATTCCCATCCGGTTGAAAGCATCCAGATTGCCGGCCAGGTGCCCCGGCCCTCCGGAAGGCGGGCCATCACTTCCACTCTTCCGTAAAGGAAATCTCTCTTGTTTTTGCTCACCAGCCTTGCCGATGACCATTTGCCTTCTTGTTTTAACGCCCGGATTGTCAGTATACCGTTTTTTACATACGAATTCGCAGGTGAGCAGGTGTAATTCTGCAGTTCGTTGTTGCCCCATCCATGGTCGCCGGTATCGTAACTCCAGTTTTCAGCCGAAGGAATGCCGTCGCTATTGAATTCATCCGCCCAAACCAGATGGTAACAGTGTTGTGCTTCAATTCCTGCCGTTATGCCAAGGCACAGGCCGATAATAAATAGTGCTTTTTTCATCTCATTCCTTAAACCCTCTGAGTTAACCGGAGCACTCCCTGTCTGCAGTTATACTGCAGGGCGATCCGTTTGGATCATCAACCGGTTCGCGCTCCGGTAACTCATTGGGCATTAACCAACCAACCAATTAGTAAAAAGTATGAACGGAGTATCCGGATAAACCGGTGAAGATCAATAACCCTGATTTTGTTTGAATGTGCCTGCCGACAAGTCGATTTCTGATTGAGGAATTGGCAGAAATCCTTTCATGGCAGGATTGAATGTTACGTCAAAAAGCATTTGTTCGCCTTCGTAATTGGGGCCACGGACTCCGATAACGGTAAGTTCCTGCGAAGCAAAAGCCATCCCTTTGCGCAGAACATCAAAATAGCGGATGCCTTCGAGCGACAATTCCAGCCTGCGTTCTTTGTATATGTTTTCGGGGGTGGCCGGAATGCTGCCCAGCCCTACGCGCGCTCTTACGCGGTCGAGATACTGCTGTGCATTGGCACTTCCCAGCTCGGCGGCCATAAGTAAAACATCCGAAAAGCGGATTACGCGGTGATTGCATGTGCGGTTCAGCTCAAACTGACCGCTCCCGCCCCAGTGCTCGGCATCCGAACTGTATTTTTTCGAGAAGTAACCGGTATGCTGATAGCCTTTTGTAAGAACTCCGTCTAGTTCTTCCTGGCGCAGGACGGTATGCGCATACCTGGGATCGTTCTTCAGATCATCCACAAGTTTCTGGCTTACAGTTCCAAAGCTCCAGCCACGGTCCCATTTTGAAGACCCTGCAACTCTGGGGCCCTGCATCTGAGCCGAGAGGTTGCCCTCGCCGCCGCGCACATAGCCCCAGTCCCACCAGGGCGGAGTGTCGCCGTAAGAAATTTCAAACACCGACTCTTTTCCATATTCACCTGCCAGTTTGAAATTAGTGGCATAGTCTGGAAAAAGGTCGTGCCCGCTGGTGGCAATCAGTTCGTCGAGGTACTGCACCAGTACTGCCTTGTCAACCGTCTGTGAACCTGCCATCAGATCTTTGCCGTACACGCCGTTATAAAACAGATAAACTCTTGCTAAAAGCGCCTGTGCAGCCCACCTGGTAATTCTTCCGGCTTCAGCCGGAATAACAGAAACAGGCAGATCGGACATAGCTTCGGTAAGATCAAGAGCTATCTGGTAGTATACCTGATCGGGAGTAGCCTGGGGCTGGTTGTATTCGGAAGGGCCGCTCAGGGTACGCGTCAGCAGAGGTATATTCTCGAAATAGGCAACCTGCTCAAAATAGAAGTATGCGCGTAAGAATTTGCACTCCGCAATCACACGGGTTTTGAATTCATCCGATGCATCCACACCGTCGATACGCTCGAGAAGCAGATTCGCCCTGTAGATGCCGGTATAATTCTTCAACCAGATGGCGTGTGCAATTTTACTCGTTGAGGGAATGTTGAAGTTGTTGAATTCATCCTCATCCTGTCCGTCATTGGCATCCGAGCCTCCGGCATAGGCATCGTCGGAAAGGATATCTGAAATCACAATAAACGGAGCCCAGGATACTCCCGGGGTTTCCTGGTATCCGAGGACGTCGTATACCGATACGAGCGCCTGCATGGCCTGTTCCTCGGTTCTGTAGAACGAAGTGGATACTTCCTGATCCAAAGGCTTGAGATCCAGAAAGTCTTCGCTGCAAGAAGATGCAAGTGCGATCAGGAAAAGTGCGCCGAACGTTTTATATAGTGTTTTCATACTCTTTGTATTTTGAATTAGAAAGTAATGGTTGTTCCTATCCGCCATGTTCTGGCCTGCGGGTAGATTCCGCGGTCGATGCTGATATCGAACGAGCTCCTGGCGCCAATTTCGGGATCGGCTCCTGTGTACTTTGTAAGGGTATACAGATTTTCGGCTGAAATGTAAAACCTCCAGACCGCAGCCCCGATTTTTCTCAGAAATGCATTTGGAAGGGTATAACCTATTTGCAGGTTTTTTATCCTCAGGTACGAACCATCTTCAATATACAGGTCTGATACTCGATAGTTCCGGTTCAGGTTGTCCTGAATAACAAACCTGGGAACGGTATTTGACGTTCCCTCTCCCGTCCAGCGATCCAGAATGGATGTACTCAGGTTGGTGTATTCCAGGTCGTAACGCTGACTGCCGTTGAAGATTTCATTTCCGTAAACACCGATCATAAGTATTGCAATGTCAAATTGTTTGTACTCAGCCGAGGCATTAAAGCCGAATGTCCAGTCGGGTGTCGGATTTCCGATCATAGTCCTGTCGTCGGGATCCAGTTTGCCGTCGTTGTTTACGTCAACAAACCTGACATCTCCGGGTTTTGCATCGGGCTGAAGCACCTGACCGGTAATACCGATGTGCTGGAATACTTCTGCCTGATTCTGGAAAATGCCGTCGGTTTTGTATCCATAGAAATATGCGATGGGCAGCCCTTCCCTGGCCTGCGTTACGGTACCGGCAATAGACCATGATGCTCCCTGTATCACTTTCTCTTCGTTTCCGATGTGCGTCATGGTATTTTTGTTGTAGGAGGCATTGACACCGACATTGTAGCGTAATCCCTTAACCAGGTTGCGCCAGTTAATGCCAAGTTCCACACCCTTGTTCTCCACACTGCCAACATTGGCTACCGGAGGCGTATTGCCTACATGGCCCGGAATAGGGATGGTTTCCAGCAGTCCGTCGGTGGTCTTTACGTAATAGTCGACCGTCGCAATCAAGCGGTTATTGAAGGCCGCCAGGTCAAGGGCGATATCAATCTGTTTTGATTCTTCCCAGTGAACGTCGGCATTTTCGATGGAGTAAGGGGATGCGCCGGTGTAACGACCGGTGCCAAAGATGTAACCCCTGCTCTTGTCGATCCGGGATACAAACTGATAATTCCCGATTTCCTGATTACCGTTTATTCCCCAGGAAGCCCTGAATTTAACCTGGTCTATGTTTTTTATCTCTGGGAAGAAAGCTTCATCGCTGGCTACCCACGATACTCCGACCGAAGGGAAAATGCCGTAGCGGTTATTCGGTCCAAATTTCGATGAACCGTCCCTGCGGATGATTCCCGTAAAAGCGTATTTGCTCCTGAAGTCATAGGTAATACGGCCGAAAGTTGAAGCCAGAGCCCAATGTGAAGCACCTCCCGTTGCAACCCATACCGTATCGGTTGCCATATTCAGGTAAACGTGATTCGGATCGGTAAGCGGTACTTTCGCATTGAAACCATACAAGTCTTCATAATTATATTTACTGGCCGTTGTGCCGCCAAGAACCGTAAACGTGTGGTCATCAATTTGTTTTGTGTATGTGATAAAATTCTCCCATTGCCAGGTAAAGTGCCGGTCAATCTGCTTGTTTACCGAGGTTTCGTCTATATTTTTCTGTGCACCGTTCAGATAGTACAATGGTCTGTAGCCGTCGTTTAGCACATAAGCCAGGTCAATGCCCAGATTTGAACGTATCTTAAGGCCTTTAATGATCTCTGCTTCGCCAAAGACGCTCCCAACCAGCTTGTCAACACGGGTCTCTGCAGTCTGGATTTCAAGTAAGGCTATCGGATTTACCACTTCACCGCCTACAAGACCGGATATGGCATAAACCCTGCCGAGTTTGTCCCTGAGAACGGGATTGTTGGAATAAGGAGGCAGTGCCAGGATATCCGGATCTTCTTCGAAAAGTGGAGTCAGCGGATCCATATTGAGCGCGCTGCTGAAGGCTCCGTTAAAGGATTCGTTGCTGCCTATGCCACGGCGGATGATGTGGGAGTAAGAGAGGGTGTTGCCGAAGCTGAAAAATTTGTTCACCTGGCTGTTAGTGTTCAAACGGGCCGTTATGCGGTCGAACTGCGATTTTTCGCCGCCGATAATTCCCTGTTGAGAGAAATACGACATGGATGAAGAGTAGGTGGTTTTTTCGTTTCCGCCGGAAACGGAGACTTCATGGCTCTGAATGGGCGCATTTTTCACAAACAGCAGTTCCTGCCAGTCGGTGTCGTACTTCGGGATCTCATTCAGATCGAAAACCTCTTCCTTGCCCTTGTTTCTCAGACCCTCGTTCATAATCATCCTGTACTCCTCCGCATTCAGCATATCGATTTTTCGCGCTACATTCTGAATGCCGCCGTATCCGGAGTAGGTTACGTTCATTTTTCCTGCTTTACCGCTTTTTGTTGTAATAAGGACAACTCCGTTGGCTGCCCTTGCTCCGTATATTGCGGCCGATGCTGCATCTTTAAGCACATCGATGGATTCGATATCGCCAGGATTCAGATAATCTATTCCCCCTAAAGCGATGCCGTCAACTATATACAGCGGTTCTGAATTAAGGGTGGTTCCGGTTCCGCGGATACGGATTGTAGGGGCCTCGCCGGGCTGGCCCGAAAGGTTGGTAACCTGCACGCCTGCCGTACGTCCCTGCATGGCCTGCTCAATACGAAGAACAGGAGTCGATGAAATTTCGTCGGCTCCCACCGTGGCAATGGCGCCGGTTACCACTTTCTTCTTTTGGGTGCCGTAACCAATTACCACAAGTTCGCTAAGCTGTGTAACTTCCACATTCAGTATAACATCGATAACAGATCTCTTGGTGACGGGGATTTTTTGCGTCTGGTATCCGATAAAGGAAACCTCCAGAACGGCATCGGGACCTGAAAGCTCAAGTCTGTAATTGCCGTCGATGTTGGTCGTTGTACCTTTGAAGGTTCCCGATTCTACAACGGTAGCCCCGGGAATTCCCTGCCCCGTTTCCTTGTCGGTGACAGTTCCGGTAACGGTGTGGGTTTGCGCCTGAAGCGTAACTGCCGCAAACAGCGCAACCAGCGCAAGGAATGTTTTGTAAAAGTGTGTGTTCATCCGCTTATTTGGTTGAAGTGAATTACCTTGTTTGCCTTCGAACGATGTCGGTCAAAAGGGCATTATTTTGGCATTCCGACTGATGAAGATTAGTAATAATAAATTATAATTCAGTAAGTTGCAGTGTCTGTAATGTAATCAGACATTCATTCGGATTGCTGGTTCAAAGCGCGGATTGCCGAAGCCTCCGTTGCTTATGCGTTAGTTTTTCTGAAAAACCCGGATGTAGTCTACGTTCATTTGCTGTGGAAAAACCGTCGAAGCATCCGGGTCGCCCGGCCAGTTGCCGCCTACAGCAATGTTGAAAATAAAGAAATGGGGAAGATGGAATTCCGACATGTGTGAAGGGGTTATGTCAACCTCATTAAATTTGATATCGTTGACATACCACTTGATGGAATTCTCGTCCCAGATGATGGTAAAAACGTGGTATTCGTCGGCAAAAATTCCCGTCGGCAAGGTGTAGGGTTGTCCGTATTGCGCATGGCCGTTGTACTCCCAGTGCAGCGTTCCGTGAACGGTTTTTTCCCGGCCGCTGCCGCCAATCATCTCCATGATGTCAATCTCGCCGCACGCCGGCCAGCCGGCAGTTGAAATATTGTTGCCAAGCGTCCACAAAGCGGGCCATATGCCCTGTCCTTTCGGAAGCAGTGCCCGGATGTCGATTCTGCCATAGGTAAACGCTTTTTTGCCTTTTGTGATGAGGCGTGAGGAAGTGAACTGACTGTTCTGGTAGTTTTCCTTGCGGGCTTCAATGGTAAGCAGGCTGCCTCCTACCGATGTGTTTTCGGACCGGTAGTATTGTTTTTCATTATTGCCCCATCCGCCGGCTCCGGTTTCATATGTCCAGAATTGGGTGTTCAGCGTATTGCCGTCAAACTCATCGTTCCAGACAAGCTGATAACCGGGATATTCAATGGGTGTTGAATATCCTTCACCTATGGTAACCGGGTTGTCCTCACTTAACGTGAACTGTTTTTCCGCTTTAACGTATCTGCCTGAAGGGCCGTAAGCTCTTACTTCTATGCGGTATGTTCCGGACTGTGTGTACAATTGCTCAAAACGTCCGCTGCTGTTTACAACGGGATCGGCTTGCGGATTTGCATAGAATCTGTATTCCACGGCATTCTCGGCTGAAGCTTCAATAATTACCATGCCCGGGCCTTCATCCGGCAGCGTCAGGCTTACCTGAAGATTCGAGGGATCACCCGTAGTGTCGGGGCCGTCATCGTCCTTGCATGATGCAAACAGAAGAAAGACAGGTATCAGAACAAAAGACAAACTGCGGTAAGAAGGATATTTCATCGGCATTTTTGGGTTCTGGTAATGTTTGAGTTTACGTTCGGGCGATCTGAAGCTACCGGACTGAACTGTGGAATTAATCCGGATTACTTCGAAAACAACCGGTTAATACGGAATAATAAGGAATGAGGCTGTCTCATTGGCTTAACTTCGAGACAGCCTCATAAAACCCTCCGTTAATCAAATCTCAGGTTACGGACGTAGAATATGCCGTCAACCGTATGACCTGCGCCTCCGATGGCAACGCCGACAAGGTCAAGATCCTGCCTTGTTTTGGGTGTGCCAACACCGGATGTGGGCGATTCCAGGTCAAAGGTATAGGTCTTCCACTCATCCATGGGAATGGTGCTGATGTCGACATCGTACTGGCACCAGCTGGTCCAGAATTCCTGTGTCTGGCTTGCGTCGGCTATCCAAAGCTGGATGTTTTTGGTCAGCCCGCCTTCACTGTAAGTGTTGGTGCTGGGGACGTATACATCGATGGAGATGGTGGTGAAATTGTCGAACTGACAGTCGTAGGCCAGCTGGAATTTCAGGTCCGGATATTGTTCTGCACTCCTTTGATACATTCCAACTTTCGGAGCCGATGCATTCGCGGGATCGTCAACGCCAACGGTAAGAACCACGGCCGAGGTTGTGGGTACAAGTTCTTTTACATCGGCCGGATTGGTAGAAGCAAAGGTGTTGTACATTTCAGTAGGGGTATAGTCGGGCAAATCCTCTCCGAACGGAATTTCCTCTTCAACCACAGCGGGTTCCAGTGAAGGATTTGAGTAGGATGCGTAGGAGAAGTCCCAGTAAACGCCATCGTAGATGTACGCAATGGTCATCAGATCGTATCCGGTTTTCTCCTCAATGGTGATTTTAAATTTTCTGCTGTCGGGTAGTTCTGCCGATTCTCCGGTGGTGGTGAGCTTCGCAAGTCCCATCCAGGCGCCTTTGCCAATCAGTGTTACTTCGTTGGTTGTCGGTTCATAGGTGTACGTATGCGTTCCGCTGAGAAGCGCACTGACGTTGGTTCCGTTCACATTCACCATATTGCCTGAAACGGCGGGGAAACAGGTGCCAAGCAGGGGAGCGGCAAATACCACATCCTCACCCCAGAACGAACCCTTATCGTCAAATACAAAAGAGCCGTCGCGCTTAAAGGTAAATTCGTGGTAATAAATACACGGGCGGATACCGCTGTTGTCGAGCGACCACCAGCTGCGTGCCGCTTCTGCATTCGGGCCAACACCCATGCAGGTGCCTTCCCTGAATAATTTCCAGGTCTTCGAAGTTTCTCCGGCCAAAAGGGTTAATGCCGAATTCGGATCCTTCACCTCTATGGTCAGGCTGTAATTCGCCGTTGCATTTGCCGAATTTTTTGCCGTCAGAACAACCGTGTAATTTCCGGGACCATCATATAAATGTACCGGATTGGCTTCGGTTGAAGTTTTGCCGTCACCAAAATTCCAGTCATAGGATGTGGCATTCTGCGAATAATTGGTGAATGTAACTTCCAGGAAGTTGGTTTCGCTGATGGCATATTGGAAACTGGCAATCGGATTCTTTACCGGATCGTCGTCGTCATCCTTGCAGGATGCAAGGAATAAAGTTGAAAACAAACCCGCTGCGAAAAGCATCAGGGTGCTCCATCTTGAAAACTTGTTGGTCATGTTGTGTGTGTTGTTTAATGAATAATTATGTTGGTTGTCAATGGATGTGTCACTCAAAAAAAAGAACAATTCCCTCACAATAATTATAGCCACATCTCCGCACCGGAGTAAGAAATCAGATCAGGGCTTTTTGTAATACACAAATATAATTCACAAAGAAGCAGAAGTCCATTTTTTGGCTTCATCAACACCACATCAAACGCTATCGGGCACTACATCATGATTACATCATCATTATGTTAATATAAAGATAGTCAATAAAATAATTTCTTACTTCCGAAAAAATCAACTACATCAGGAGCATGGAATTCAGGCCCGGAAAGAACGAAAACCGGATGTTGCTCATGCGTTTATCATCCCTGTGATCTTTACGTCTTCCGGTCGGGATATTTTCCGGTTAATGGCGGGGCCGATGCAATCCCGATTTACCGGATTGTCAGGAAAAACGTATGTTCATTCCGGTTAAAACGACATGATAAATTCGGTAAGATTCACTTCATGTCCCAGGTTCAGTTTCCGGCGGAGCCTGTACCGGCTGATTTCGAGTCCGCGTACCGATATATTCATCAGAGGGGCTATTTCCTTACTCGACAAATTCATCCGCAGGTAAGTGCATAATCTCAGTTCTCTGGGCGATAAACCGGGGTGCGCTTCCCTGAGCCGGACGATAAAATCGCGGTGTACATCGTCAAAGTATGTGTTGAATGCTTCAAGATGCTGCTCGTTTTTGATTTCCTTGTTGATACGCCGGATAATTTGCGACAGCACTAGTTTCTGATCCTGCCCGGGCTGCGGCTGCAGCATAGCACCCAGTTGCTGCTTCAGATTGGTAAGCATGCGGTTTTTGTGAACGAGGTTAAGGGTGGTCGAAGCCAGTTCCTGGGTCTTATGCTTCATCTCATTTTCCAGCGCTTCATTTTTCAGCTTTATAATTTCACGCTCATTTATCAGTGCCTGCTCACGGAAGACCTGCGCCTGCTCTTCCAGTTCTCTTTCGCTGCGGATGATCTCGGCCTTTCGCGCTTTTTCTATGCGCCTGCGGACAAATACGACGTTGCCGGCAAATATCAGTGCAAGTATCAGTGAGTAAAAGATTCGTGCCGCCAGGGAACGGTGAAGCGGTGGTTTTATGGTAAAAGAAAAGGTAATGGGTTCGCTTTCAGATAAAAAGGCATTACGTGCCCTAAGTTCGAAAACATACTCACCCTCTTTCAGGTTGGTATATTCCTTAAACGACTGCGGACTCCAACCCGACCAATGCTGGTCGAATCCGCGCAGGCGGTAGGAATAGACCGTGCCTTCCGGAAACTCAAAGGAGGGCGAAGCAAAGGTAAAGTTTACGGAGTTGTAACGAAACGAGAGCCTGAGATGACCCGTTGTTTCGGATGAGCTGGTGTCGTTCGCATAAACCCGGGTAGTGTCGTTTCCTATAAAGCGAACGCTGCGGATGAATACGGGATCGCTGCCTCTCTTTTCGTTATCGCCAAAACGGGGCGTAAAATGAATCAATCCTTCCTGTGAGCCGATATACACATTCCGCTCGTTCTGAATGTATATGTGTTCAAACGAAGGTATCAGCCGGCTGTTGACCCTGAAAAAGGGTGCCAGCTCCGTTACGGGGTCCCCTTTTTCGTTTTGCCGGATTACACCCATGAAAGTGTTGGTGAAAAACCAGAAGTTGCCCGCACTGTCGGCCGTAATCCGGTCAACGTAAGGCAGTCCCCGGAAGAGTTCGGTATATTTCGGGTTTTTATAGAACATATCCGTTCTCCGGTCGTAACGGTAAAGTCCGTCAGCAGCCGAAATGTTGAATTCCTGTCCAAACTTGTGGATGTTGTATGGCAGGGTTTCCGGAAGTCCTTTTGAAGATTTGTAAAGAGTAACGGTCTCCGCTTTTGTAAGATCCCGGCTCAGCCGGATGTTGAAAACGCCCCTATAACCGTGCGAAATCCATACCGAGCCGTCCTCGTCCTGCAGTATGGTCCGGCTCGATTCCCTGAAGCCGCTAACTTCGTGAGAAAATGCCCATTTCCCGTTCTTTGCTGTAAGTACCGACAATCCGTTGTAAGTCCCGGCGATCAGGGTGTCGCCCGATCGACCGTGCCTTATAAAGGTCCAGTAACCCGGGATGTCCGATATTTTTTCGGCAGCGCTCCCGTCGATGCGGAAGCATCCCGTATTGTGCCCGCATAGAAGCTGCCCTTCGAATACGCTCAGACACCATACCTGTCCTTCGGTGCCGGGTATTATCCGGAACGTTTCTTCCCCGGAGGCGGAATTTCCGAGATCCGGCATATTTATGTAGAAAAGTCCCTGATTTGTACCGGCGTACAACTTGCCGTTATGTACCACCGAT
The DNA here is from genome assembly GCA_022837485.1 of Bacteroidales bacterium. Lineage (GTDB taxonomy): Bacteria > Bacteroidota > Bacteroidia > Bacteroidales > Lentimicrobiaceae > Lentimicrobium. The sequence goes on along the minus strand of JALHHH010000009.1, from coordinate 59,309 downwards.
GCGTACGTAGCCTCCAGCTGGTAATTGAAATCGAAAACGGAAAGAGGACTGTTGATTTCAGCATAATCAATGCCGTTGTCGAGTCCCATCCACAGGTTATGGTGGCGGTCGCCGAAGAGACTGAGAACGGTATTGTTCTGCATTCCTTTTGAACGGTTCAGGTGCTGTAAAAGCCTGCCGGCGCCATCGCTGATGTATACCCCGTTTTGCACGGTACCAAATGCCAGGTAGTTGTCGTGAAGCGAAATGCCTGTAAACAGCTCATACCGTTTCAGGAGCTCGTTTACCGGAGCTGCCCAGGACTGAAGCTTTCCGTTTTTGATGGTGAATATCCCCTCGGTGGATGTCCCCATCAGCAGCTCTCCGTTGCCGGTGTGCATCAGAAACCGTACTTCGGTCCTCAGCAGCAGAGGATCGTCGAGTACCGTTTCCAGTCCCCGCCCGTCCATGCGCAAAAGCCCTTTCTTCCGGTCCACAACGTATACTTTGCCTTCCGTAAGAAACGACTGAGAAAAAGATGAAAAAGGCTCAATTACCCGTATCTGGTTGCTGCGATAGATAAATAGATAACGAAACGACTGAAATACAATTCCCTGATTGGTTTTGTGGATCTCCCATATCTCGTCGAACGATCGGAAATACTCAGGAATCAGATGGGTGAGCGATTGGAAATGCATCCTTCCGTCGTTGCCGGGAGTAAAGTATCCAAGCTCTTCAAACGATCCGGCATATATGGTGTCTCCTTCCGCAAGCAGCGAACGGATGATGGTTCTTCCGGGAAGAGGGTACAACTCCCAGTGCTGGCCGTCGAATTCCAGCAATCCGTCGTTATTGCCGAAATAGATAAATCCGTTTCTTCCCTGTGCGATGGACCAGTTCTGGTTGCTTGCCTTGTATACCGTTTTTGGGTAGTTGTTGATAAATGGTATGCCGATGTCCTTTATCTGGGCTTTAGTCACCGGAATAAAAAGCAACAGTATGAAAGCCAGGGCGTATCCGCGTTTCCGTAAAAGACCGGATGCAATGAAACGCTTTCGTCCTGTGTGAAATCTGCAGCTCATGGTATCAGGGCTTATATAGCAAAAGTATAAAATATTACCAATTCTATTACCGGAGGTTCCGATACCTCTTAAGCCCGCCGCAGGCGATGGGGATAAGCCCTTCATTATTGTTGAAAACTTGTAATGCTCAATTCGAAGCCTTTAGGTAAATTTGCCGCTCGAAACGGAGATATATGGCGTGGTTGCAGGCAATACTTGATTCTCAGTGGATAATCCTTATCTGGATATTGCTGGCTATGCTGTTGATTCAGCTGCTTTTTTACTGGCTGGTGTTCGGTCGCCTGGCTTTTTACCGCCCATCGCGCAAGCCGGTAAGCGATGTTCAGGAGCCGGTCTCCATCGTTGTTTGCGCAAAAAATGAATACCACAACCTGGTGAAGTTTCTGCCTCAGATCCTCTCCCAGAACTATCCCGAATACGAGGTAGTGGTTGTAAACGACGCTTCCGAAGACGATACGTTTTACCTGCTGCGGGAGCTGAGTGAGCAGTATTCGCATCTGAAAGTGGTAAACATCCATCAGAACCTGAATTTCTTCAAGGGGAAAAAGTTCCCTCTGTCCATCGGCATTCGCTCGGCGCGTTACGATACTCTGCTGCTTACCGATGCCGACTGCTATCCGGCCGGACCCGGCTGGCTTGCCAAAATGCAGTCGGCCTTTACCGGAAAAACCGGAATCGTACTTGGTTATGGGGCATACACTCCACAGGGCGGATTGCTCAATAAACTCATACGCTTCGATACCCTGCACGTGGCCATGCAGTATATGTCCCTTGCACTGGCCGGACTTCCCTATATGGGGGTTGGCCGTAACCTGGCCTACCGAAAGGAATTGTTTTTCAGCGCCGGAGGATTTATCCGGCACTATAAAGTTACTTCCGGCGACGACGATCTTTTTATCAACGAAGTGGCCCGCAGGTCAAATACCCGCATCCAGCCATCGCCGGAAGCAGTTACGTTTTCTAAAGGTAAGCAAAACTTTGGAGCATGGTTCCGGCAAAAACGCAGACACCTTACCACCGGCGGCTTTTATCGCCCGGTACATCAGTTCGTTCTTGGTCTCTACTCCCTGTCGCAGCTTGGCTTTTATACCCTCCTCATTGCCCTGGCCCTGCTTGGGGTTGACTGGATGCTGCTCTCGGGCATCCTGATGCTGCGATTAATCACGCAGTTTATTATCGTCAAACGTTGTATGATTCGATTGGGAGAAAAGAATTTTCTGCTGTTATTTCCCTTTTTTGAGTTATTTTTGATGATAGTCAGTTTAGTGTTAGGATTCACGGGATTGTTCTCCCGAAAAACGCAATGGTAAATAAAGAAACCCCGGGAACCTCTCCGGACCGGGATTATCGTCTTGTTGATCAGGCTTTGGCCGGCGATCAGAAGGCATATTCCGAACTCATGGCCCTCTATGAGGATACGGTATATCATGCCATCCTGAAACGCGTGGGCGATCCTGTTGTTGCCGAAGACCTTACCATAGAAACCTTCGGTAAAGCCTTCCGTAATCTGCACCGCTTTTCGCACGATTTTGCCTTCATTACCTGGCTTTACCGCATCGCCATCAACCATTGCATCGACTTTCAGCGAAAGCAGAAAAACGATCCCTGTCTGCGCGATAAAGGATCCGCTCCACTGCAGCAGCCCGACGTTGCCGACGAAATGCCGGATCCCGAGGAAACTTACATCCGGGAGCAGCGCCTGCGCCTTATGCGCGATACGGTGGATAAACTGAAACCCCGCTACCGCCGCCTGATCGAACTCCGCTATTTCGATGAATTATCGTACGAGGAAATTGCAGATACCCTGAACCTTCCGCTTGGAACAATCAAAGCTCAGCTTTTTCGTGCCAAGGAGCTGCTCTACCAAATCCTTGCCGGTTCCCGTGAACTCTGATATCGCACCTACGGGCGGGTAATAGTATTTCATAAGCCGGGGAAAACAAGTCTGTTCCGGCCATATTTTTTAGCATCAGGAGAGTAATTCCCGGAATCTGCCCGCAAAATATTTTGATTGAGTAAAGCCGCGATTTTGTAACCAATCACCGGTATTCCGGCAGGAAGGATACGTCAGGCCTGTTTCAGCCTGCGCTGCTTTTCTGACCTGGCAAGCTCAGCCTTCATCTCTTTATAGCCCAGCGTTATCAGCTCCTTCGCCCGGTAAAAATCAAATGTGTCGGCCGCGTTAACAGGTATATTCAGAAGTATATCGGGAGTCTGCTTCTCCAGTGCGTTCAGGGTAAGTTTGTGCTGCATCAGCTCAAACGAGTTGTGCACAATTGTAAAAATTCCGCTTACCGGAGTACGCTCCGGATCGCCGCTGGTCATGCTGTTCCATTTTTTATTGATCAGATGTTTGGCTTTTTCTATTACCGACTCCGCAGCAGCTTCGTTTGTTTCTTCAGGTGTCGTTTCTTTCTTTGCCGGTTTTGTTTTCACTTTATGCGGTGCATTCACGTTTACGGCTACCAGCAGGTTGCCTTTCGGGACGGCAACGTGTTCCATAGGGAGGGGGTTCACTACTCCGCCGTCGACCAGCAAAGCTCCGTCTTTTGTTACCGGAGTCAGCACGCTGGGGATAGCACTGGAAGCACGAATGGCTGTCAGCAGGTCGCCCTCGGAATGGGGAGGTCCTCAATGCGGGTATTGCCGATAAACCGCTTCATTTCACTGAAAACTTTCTCTCCTTTGATGATACCGGTTTTACTCACCGCCAGGTCCATCAGCCGGATAACATCCAGACGTGTGAGTCCGGTCATAAATGTCCGGTAATCGTCAAGACTTCCGCATGCATACATGCCCGCAACCAGCGATCCCATAGAGGTTCCGGCAATAGCAGTAATCCGGAATCCGGCCTCTTCGAGTGCCTGAATGGCGCCAATATGGACAAGCCCGCGGGCACCACCGCTCGATAATACCAGTGAAATATTTGCAGGTTTCATGTTAGCGGATTAATTCGTTAATATTCAGAATTTGCGGTTCATCCGCAAAGTCCGGCCCACCGGCACAGGCAGAGAGTTTGTAGCCTTCACGGAAAGGCCAGTTTTTTAGATGGAAAATACCGGAACCAAAATCATCTTCAAGACTGAATAGTCCACGATTTCCACTTACAACGGTAAATGATGAAAGGCTTCGTGTCAGACCGGTACCTAAAGCCTTCAGAAAGCTCTCCTTCAAAGTCCATAAGGTGAAGAATATTTCTGCTTTTTCTATCTCATTGTTGTTCGCTGAGGCCAGCCAGGCTTTTTCCTTTTCCGAGAAAAACCGGTTTGCCACCCCTTCCGGTACCTTCCGCATACGTTCCACATCAACGCCCACGGGAAAAGGAGACAGTGCAGCCACCACCCAGTCGCCCGAATGCGAAACGTTGAAATGTATGCCCTGTAATCCCCCCGGCTCGGGTTTTCCTTTTTCGCCGATGAAAAATTCTCTGTCATCGGGGAGTTTCCCGCAAACCCGTTCCAGCAAGTGGCGTGTTATAACCTCTCCAAGCAGACTACGCTGTACGTCGCGTATTTGAGCATGCCTGCCGAATTTCGGGCGGCATACGGCCGGCACCCTCAGCAACAGCTGCGGCTCTGCTTCCCTGAATATTTCATCGGGGAGAAGCTCAATGCCAAATACTTCCGTCCGGGTAAGTGCTTTCATTTTATATTATCCTGTAAAACCGTCATTGCGGGTTGCGTTTTTTCGGGCGTATCTCTCCGTTTCCCGCATCACCCTGAGCAGGTTTTTACTCCAGATCATGCGGATCTGCCTTGCTGAATATCCGCGCTTTACCAGCTCCAGGGTGATGTTGCCGAGTTCTGAGGCGTATTCACATCCCTTAACACCGCCACCGCCATCGAAATCGGTACCTATGCCCACGTGCCGTATGCCGGCCGTTTTCACGATGTGGTCGATGTGGTCGGCCACATCGCTAACCGTTGCCAGTTTCTGCGGGTATATCTCATCAATGGCGTACCATTCCTTCCGGGCCTGGTTCATTTCTTCCCCCGACAGATCTTTGAAGCCCCTGTACCTTGCCCTGAGAGCAGCCTGAGCTGAATCACGCCGTGGATTGGGATCCGGACTTTTCACGTAACTGCTCAGAATGCACATCTGGATCACGCCCCCGCTTTCTGCCAGCGCCCTAAGCATGTTATCGTCAAGGTTGCGGGGGTTGTCGCACAGCGCCCGTGCACACGAGTGCGAGGCAATCACCGGTGTTTGGCTCAAACGTAGGGCATCGTAAAATGCCTTGTCGGAGATGTGAGACACATCCACCATCATCCCGATCCGGTTCATTTCTGCCACTACGGTTTCACCGAATTTGCTGATTCCGTTATGCTCTGTGCTGTCGGTCGACGAATCGCAGATGTCGTTGTTGCGGGTGTGGCAAAGGGTAATGTAACGGGCTCCCAGTGAATGGAAATACGCAACCTTTGATGCGTCGTTGCCGATGGGATATCCGTTTTCCAGGCCAATGTACATTGCCCGTTTCCCTTGTTTTTCAATCTTTCGGGCATCGCCCGCATTCAGGGCAAGCGATACTCTTTCCGGATGCAGATTCAGCTCTATGGCTTTGAAGGTCTGAACCGCCTCTTCGTATGCCCTGGCATTCCCTTTATCATCGCGGTCGCCCTGACCGACAAATACCGCAAAAAAGGCTCCGTCCAGACCTCCGGCTTCCATCCCCGGAATGTCCACCCGGTTGCGCGGTCGCTTCCCGCGATGCTCTTCGGCAAAGTTGTACGAGGTGTCGGTAAACCACATCGGAGTGTCGTTGTGCGAATCGATCGTGAGAGCCCGCGCATGGATGCGGCCGGACTTTCGTTTAAGCTTCGACTCGCGGTCATCCCGGGTATAGCCGCTTGTTGTCAGCAGCAATGCCATGAGAATCAGCAGAGTTTGTGTGTGTGTACCTTTCATTTGCAGTGTGTTGATGGTGTAGTTTAAGAAGGAACAGCATCCCGGATTCAATGGCAAATTTCTGCTTTTTCCCGTATGTGGCTGCACTTTTTTCGGTTATTAGTGCTTATTCCTTTTTTACGGCAAGCAGCCGCACTACTTCCGCATTCCCAAGATGCAAAGGACCCTCGTCCAGATGTATGCATGCCTCTTCACTGAAGGTTATTTCCATGCCGGCAAAGTCTTCCTCAAGCATCGCAGCTGTGTACAGCATGGCTTCCGAGCGCGGTCCTCCGCTGGTATTTCCCAATTGCTTACGGCTGAAGGCTTCCAGTATAAGCATCCCGCCAGGTCGTATCATAGAAGCCAGACGGTGGTGTACCGTTGGCCGCTGGTCCTCGTGAATGTGCACAAAGATCAGGGCAATGGCATCAAAAAGGCCATCGACGCCTGTCATCTCTTCCAGGGTGTCGGTAGTGTACCGGATGGTTACTCCCTTGTCTGCCGCCAGCTTCAGAGCCTTTCTCTGACCTTCTGTACTCTGGTCAAAGGCATGCACTTCCCAGCCCGTTGCTGCGGCATATACGGCATTACGGCCCTCTCCCTCGGCAGGAAGGAGTATACGCCCTGCTTTCAGCATCCGCAGATGCCCGGCAAACCAGCGGTTGGGCTCCGTTCCATATATGTAATCCTCCGAAGCATAACGTTCATCCCAGTGTTCTTTCATGGTTTTCGCAGTGTAAACTCTCTTATTCAGGTTGTTATCGTTTAAGCGCTCAATTGTTCAGCGGTTTTCCGGATGAGTGACCAGGCAGCTTCCACGTGATGCCGTTCCACGTAAGTCTGAGCAATTACCATCCGCAGAGTGTACTTTCCGGCTGTTTTGGTGTGCGTGATGTAAAGTCTGCCCGTTTCGTTGACCTTCTGTAACAGCTGCTGGTTTATTTGGTTCAGTTTTTCTTCGTCTGCCACGGCCTCGGGGTGGTATCTGAAGCAAACCAGACTGTAGTTTACCGGTGCCAGCAACTCAAAGTCCTCTGAGCTTTCAATGGTATGTTTCAGCCACCGGGCCAGTTCCAGGTGCTTTCTCACTTTTTCGCGCAAGCCTTCAACTCCGAAGCTGCGAATCACAAACCAGAGCTTCAGTGCCCTGAATCTCCTCCCGAGCGCCACTCCCCAGTCGCGGTAATCCTTTACCTGTCCCCGGGTTGCCGTTTTCAGGTATTCCGGCAGAATGCTGAACGTCCGGATCAGTGCTTCCTGGTCCCTTACAAAATAGGCCGAACAGTCGAAATTGGTAAACATCCACTTGTGCGGATTGAAAACGTAGCTGTCGGCAAATTTCAATCCGGCCGCAAGATGCCGCATTTCCGGTAGCATCAGCGCCGTTCCGCCGTAAGCGGCATCTACATGAAACCACAGCTTGTGCTTTTGGCAAATTTTACCTATCGCTTCCAGGGGGTCGTTGGCCGTTGTGCCGGTAGTGCCGAGGGTTCCCACAACACACACCGGTTTCAGCCCGGCTTTCAGGTCGTCGCTTATGGCCTTCTCCAGCGCCACGATATCCATGGAGCCGTCGGACTTAACCGCAACTTTTATCAGGTTGTTTTTGCCGTATCCGGCGATCTTTGTTGCTTTTTCAATGGACGAATGGGTTTCAGAAGAGCAGTAGATTCTTAATCCCGCTTCGGGAGCAAATCCGTTATCGTTTACGTTCCAGTCCGTTGCCCGCTCACGCGCGGTAAGCAGGGCTGCAAGGGTGGAGGCCGATGCGGTATCCTGTATTACGCCGGTCCACTCCTCCGGCAATCCGAAGATCTGCTTCAGCCATTCCATCACCCGCTCTTCCAGCTCCGTGGCAGCCGGCGATGTTTCCCAGATCATTCCCTGCTGTGCAAGTGCCGCCGTCAGCATCTCGGCCAGTACCGAAGGGTAACTGCTGTTGGCAGGGAAGTATGCAAAAAACGAAGGACTTTGCCAGTGCGTGATTCCGGGCATGATTATGCGTTCGAAATCGGCCATGATGCTGCCCGTGGATTCGGAATCTGCCGGAGGCTGCAGCGGAAGTGCATCCAGAATCTCCCCCGGCTTTACCTGCGATTTCACGGGATAAGTACTCGCCGATTCATAATAATCGGCAATGCGGTCGGCCATCCTGTGGGCTTCTGCCCTGAATTCTTCAATGTTCATCATCGCTTGTAAATTAATATTTCGCGGCAAGCGCATCGCCCGATTTCCTGATCCTGACAAGCAGGGCTTCAAGGTCGCTGATGCCGGTAAACGGATTCATCAGCGTTACCCTGAGGTAAGTGCATCCTCCCGACCGGGTCTGTACAATGTAAAAACCGGCTTCAGCAATAATCTCTTTACGGATTTCGGCTGTCAGCGCATCGGCATCGCCCCGGAATTCCGGCGGGATATACCTGAAACACACAATGTTGCCATCGGGTTCAGTGGCCAGCTCGAAGCCGGATTCGCGTTTCAGCATCCCGGCAAGCGTTTGTCCCAGATCGTAGGTTGTATTGATGTATTCGGTGAAGATACCGTCGCCGTAGAGTTTTATCATTGCGAAAACCTTCACGCCAAGCATTTTTTTGGTACACTCCAGGGTGCGCCCGGCGCTGTCGTACCAGGCTTGCTTTTTCCCGTTCGCCAGAAGGTATTCCGCCTTCTGGGCAAAGGTTTCGTAGGAATGGCTGCCGTTGCGGAAAAGCACCGCAGTGGTGAGCGCCGGAGCCAGCATCATTTTGTGAAAGTCGATAACTACCGAATCGGCAAGCTCTATGCCCTTTACCAGATGACTGTATTTTTCGGAGAATGCTGCAGCCCCGCCGTGGGCTCCGTCCACATGAAACCAAAGTCCCTCTGCCCTTGCAAAGCCGGCCATTTCATCCAAAGGGTCATACGTTCCCGTTGATGTGGTGCATGCATTGCCCACGACCGCTATTACCCGTAGTCCTTTTTGCCTTGCCTGATTAAGGTTTTGCGAAAGGGCGCGGGTGTCGGCCCGCAGATTGCCGTCTATGGGTATCTTCACGATTCCTTTTTCACCCCATCCCATGATCCGGGCTGCACGGGCAACGCTGTAATGCGCTTCCTCCGAAACCATCAGTGCCAGGGGTTCCGCGTCGCGGTTTCCCCCTTCCCAGATATCGTATCCGCACATGGCCTGGCGTGCAGCCAGAAGCCCCGTAAGGTTGCCCGCCGATCCTCCCGAGGTAAGAACACCTTCCGCCGATGCGGGAAACCCCATGCGGTCTGTTAGCCACCGCAATACCACCCGCTCGATGGCGGTGGCCGAAGGCCCCATTTCATAAATCGCCATCCCGTTATTTAGCAATGCCTCAAGCAGCTCGGTGAGTGCCGACATGGGTGCAGGTGGTACCACCTGATGTCCCATGTATCGCGGATGGTGAATGTGGTTCGCCTGCGATATCAGCGTAGCGTAATATTTCTGAAGATCAAAGCCGGGATTTTTCAGCTCCCCCTGCCAGTATTTTTCCATTTCGGCAGGCTCCGACGGCGGTAATACCGGCATTGGTGCCGCTTCACGGCAATCGTGGAGGTAGGCTGAAAGAAGGTCAACAAGTTTATGCCCCTCACGCCGGAATTCCTCCGGATTGAAGGCATGCTGCAGTAATGAGTTCATCCGTATTGTTTTGGCTTGTAAAAATAGAGAAATTCAAGTATGCTTCCACCCGATTTAAGACTGAAGTAACCATGCCTTACTGTTATTCCTGTATGATGCAGAGATCCGCTGTTTTTCTCATTAAGCTTTCCCGGAAAAGCATCCGGAACCCTTTGGCATTGTTAATTTCATCCGGCAAAGTGGCTTATTATACAATGTCGGTCAAATCATTAATCCGGAGGCTTGAAACGGTAAAGAATTCGCGTTGTTCAGGCAATTTCAATCGTTTGCAATCCAAAATCCTTCTTACCTTTGTTGCCTCTTTTGCAGGATAAATCAACCGAATCTTTATATTATGTCACGTTCAGAATTTCAAGAGGCAGTAAGTGCCGGTATCCCCGCTGTTCTGCCGGCGCCAGAACCATTCGATAACAGTGTAAGTCATGCTCCCGTCCGCAAAGATATCCTCACAACTAAGGAGAAAAAGCTGGCTTTGCAAAATGCGCTCCGATATTTCGATCCCTTACATCACGCCGTTCTTGCTCCCGAGTTTGCTCAGGAATTAAAGAAATACGGCCGGATTTATATGTACCGCTTCAGGCCCTCCTACGATATGTATGCCCGTCCCATCCACGAGTATCCCGCACGGTCAAAACAAGCTGCAGGAATTATGCTGATGATACAGAACAACCTGGATCCTGCCGTTGCCCAGCATCCGCATGAACTCATCACCTACGGAGGCAACGGAGCAGTTTTCCAGAACTGGGCTCAGTATCTTCTTACTATGAAGTACCTGTCGGAAATGACCGATGATCAGACGCTGGTTATGTATTCGGGGCACCCCATGGGACTTTTTCCATCGCACAAAGATGCTCCAAGGGTAGTGGTAACCAACGGAATGGTAATTCCAAACTACTCAAAACCCGATGACTGGGAACGTTTCAATGCCCTGGGCGTTTCGCAGTATGGTCAGATGACGGCAGGCAGTTACATGTATATCGGTCCCCAGGGGATCGTTCACGGAACTACCATCACCGTGCTTAATGCAGAGCGGAAGATCCATGCAACGGGCGCAAGAAGTGAGGGTACGCTGTTTGTTACCTCCGGCCTTGGCGGGATGAGCGGCGCACAGCCAAAAGCCGGAAATATAGCCGGAGTGGTAACCATCTGCGCAGAAATAAATCCCCACGCAGCACATAAGCGACACAGCCAGGGCTGGGTGGATGAGATTTCCGAAAATGTGGATACCGCCATCGATCTGGCAATTAAATACCGCAAAGAAAAGAAAGCCCGCTCAATTGCCTACCTGGGCAATATCGTTGATCTATGGGAAAGACTTGCCGAACGCAATATTTCCGTTGATCTCGGCTCCGATCAAACTTCCCTGCACAACCCCTGGGCCGGAGGATATTACCCTGCCGGTCTTACCTATGAAGACTCTAACGAGATGATGGCCCATCAGCCTGAGGAGTTTAAAAAGCGGGTTCAGGAAACCCTGCGCCGTCACGTGGCTGCCGTTAACACGCTCTGCAGCCGGGGTATGTATTTCTTCGATTACGGCAACGCCTTCCTGCTCGAGTCGGGCAGGGCAGGAGCCGATATCTTTAAACCCGACGGAAGCTTCAAATATCCATCCTACGTGCAGGATATCATGGGTCCCATGTGCTTCGACTATGGCTTCGGACCCTTCCGCTGGGTGTGTACATCGGGCAGCCCTGACGACCTGGATACCACCGACCGCATTGCAATGGAAGTGCTGGAAGAGATCCGTGGAGCTAAGGAAAACCGCCTGGTTGTTGGCTCCCAGGCCAGAATTCTGTATGCTGACTGCGAAGGACGGACAAAAATAGCGGCTGCATTCAACAAGGCCATCGCCGACGGCAGGCTTTCCGCACCGGTAGTACTTGGACGCGATCACCACGACGTATCGGGTACCGATTCCCCTTTCCGGGAAACATCAAACATTTACGACGGCAGCAGCTTCACTGCCGATATGGCCATTCATAACGTAATCGGAGATTCCTTCAGAGGTGCAACCTGGGTTTCGATTCACAACGGCGGCGGTGTAGGCTGGGGTGAAGTAATCAACGGAGGCTTCGGAATGCTTCTTGATGGCAGTGCCGACAGCGACCGCCGTTTGCACGCCATGCTGCACTGGGATGTGAACAACGGCATCAGCCGCCGCTCCTGGGCACGCAACGAAGGCGCCGTCTTCGCCATAAAACGGGCTATGGAAGCTGAACCCCTGCTGAAAGTAACCCTGCCGAATTTTACCGACGATTCACTGATTGACAATCTGTTTTAGGAATTGTTCAGCATAGCTTATTAACCCGGCAATTTTCCGCTTTATCGTAACGAGAATTGCCGGGTTTCGACGTATTTACATAATGAGGCTGATGTTCGGGGAAACCTGGTCCCGGTCATTTTTCAGGTAAAGGTGGCTTCACAGATAGTATTTTAATGTTCAGGCTTACGCCGATTCACTCCCCGGTTCCCTTCGTATTTTTCATGGCTTTTCTCATGACTTTCTCTATGCTTTCTCTATGCTTTCTCTATAGTTTCTCTATAGTTTCTCTATAGTGAGTAAAAGGAATTCAATACAATTACAAAAGGAATCAAGGAGGAATCATGGAGAAGAGTGGTAGATTCCGCAGGTATTTGCCAGAGAGAAAGGCGCAGGTTCGGGGTTGAGATGACTGCCAGGGCAGTCTTTTTTTTCCGTTGTTTCTGTTTTCCTCTGTGGAGGGCATACGGGATAGAAAAAAAGAGACCGTCGCCGGAATTTCCCTTTGCGACAGCCTCCTGAAAATGGTAATACTGCTGATTTTACCGCGCAATGCTGAATTTACGGCTGCTGCGGGTAGTGCCGTCGTCTGTAAACATCATATAAATTCCTGCAGGCCAGTTGCCTGAATTGATTTCAAACGTGTCGGTTTCCCCGGCAAACGCCCGGCGGCTTGTTGTGTAAACCACCTGCCCCAGCTGATTGATAACGGTTATCTTCAAGGTCCTGTTGAAGTCGGAAGTGTATTCTGCGTATACCGTTTCACCGGCCGGATTCGGGTAAAGCTGAAGTCCTGCCGTTGCCGGAAGCAGCGAAGTGCCTACGCTCAGCACATCAAATTGAGCGGTAAGCATGGCGCCGAAGTCGGTGCCCTGGGTAATGGTAACCGAACCCGATGATAGTCTTACGAATCCTGCGCCGTTGGTACAGCATATCCCGTTTCCGCCGGCATCGTAAACAAAGAAATCGTAACAGCCGTCAGCAGGAAGCTCAACATCGGTATTGATGATGGTTCCCGACTGGGTATAGGGTCCTCCGGAGGCAACAACCTCTCCGGCCATATTTTTTATTTCCCAGGTGGTCTCGTGCGGGTTGTTGTCGGTTCTGACCTTTACCAGTACACTGCGGCTTGCCTGCAATGCCTTTGCAAAGTCGTGAACGATGGTGTCGTTGCGGTTGTAATCGTCGGCTACGCCGTTCAGACTGCTGATCCATACACTCAGATTGTTTTCATCCTGAAGCCCGTAGCCGGTCTCCGGGAGCTGAATTTCTACCGACTGAAGGGGGGAGAGACTGCCTGTGAATGTATACGAATGGATTTCTCCCTCGTTGATCCGGTAGTTGATATCCAGTGTGCTGACGGTATTGTTGCCGTTATTTCTGATCTTTACAACTGGCTCCAGCGTTTCATTGCAGTACCGGTCGGTCATGTTGGGCAGAGATACCAGCTCCGCATCGTTGGCATATAAACCGGTATAATTGCCGGGTGTAAGGTTGCACGACTGCAGGATTTCCTTGGTTATTGTGTTCTGTACATAACCAACAAGACTTAACTCGTTGATGTTGTATACATTGGCCAGTACCCAGTAGGATTCCAGAATAAAATAATCGCCTGCACTCATGGGCGTGGGGAGCATCTGACCCGAGCGTGAGGGCAAGAGTTTTTTCATCACATTGTAGAAGTCTTTCTCACCATTGGAACCTGGAGGTGAGTTGAAATGAATGTGCTTTTCAATTACGGCAACCGTAGCGGCAATTTGTCCCGTCATAGCGGCGGAAGCCTCTACCACCATAGTTACAAAAAGAGTATCCTGGGTGGGCGACAGGCGCTGGTAGGCGAAAAGATTGCAGGGGGAAGGCACGGCATACCGCTGGTTTACAGTATTGATGTTCCATCCGCCCGGATGTCCGTTATAGAAGTTTCCGTCAAGTACGGAATTTGGAACCGAATTTACGTTGTAGAAGGAGGTTCTGGCTGCATTGTCAACCGTGTTGTGATTGTACATGGGGTCGTAACCCGGCCAGCTGGTGTGGTAGTTTATGGATGTAATCTTATCGGGATTGGCAACCAGCAGGCTGTGAATGGAAGGATTGTACGTGGCGCAGGGGCCGCAGCTTGCCTGCGTGAAATGCTCCAGCAATACCAACCTCTGCGATTGAGCAAAAATACTGGTTGTAAGCAAAAAAGCTGCAAATAAGGGTAGAATTCTCTTCATAATGAATTGTTTTTCGGTTCGTGGTTGAATGCAAATATCTGCATTTTTGCAGAGGTAAACGGATTTCTTAAAAGTTTTTAAAAAAAATTTTGAAGATTTCGGTTGAAGCAGGAATTATTCTATTAGTTTTGTAGCAGGTATCGGCTTCTTCCTGCTGAATTTTTTCAGTATTCAGGAGTTGTTACAAAAAGTTAAAATCAGGTAATTTGCCTGTGTTTAGCATGGTTTTTGATAAAAATTTCCGGTAAAATTCAACGAGATGAAGAGAATACTACTTGCCCTAATTGCCGTAATGGCTTTTGGATTGCTTCATGCGCAGTCGCTTCAGCTTTTCAAAGACGGTGCTGCAGTGCCTCACGGTTCGGAGCTTACGGTTGTTAATTCGCCCGATCACGATCCGGCTGAATTAATTCTTACAGTATTGAATAATAGTACTTCAGCAATGGATGTACTGGTCAGAAAAACGGACCTTGATCTGGTTAGTGGGACAAATTCCAATATTTGCTGGGGTGTTAACTGCTTTCCTCCTTTTGTTTATGAAACACCTGAATCCGTCCGGCTTTCTCCGGGAGAAACCAATGAATCGTTCCGCGGCGATTATACGCACGGCGGTGCTGAGGGTACATCTACTGTACTGTTCAGCTTTTTTGATGCCAGCAACCCGGCCGATTCCACTTCAGTATTCGTGCATTTCGTGGTGGCGACCACCCTTGAGAATTCCTTCGAGCTTACATACAACGGCAACGTTATTGCCAACGACACAGAAATAACACTGCAGTACGAGCCCAGCCACGATCCCGCCGAAATCCCGGTACTTGTTAAAAATATCAACTCCGTGCCGGTATCCGCCAAGTTCAGAAAATACGACATAGGTCTGCTCAACCTGACTTCATCCAACATCTGCTGGGGTCCTGCCTGCTATCCGCCCTTTGTATTCGATACTCCCGATGCAGTAAGCATCAATCCTGGTGAAACGGATGCTACATTCCGTGGCGACTATACGCACGGCGGCGTTCAGGGAACCTCTGCCGTGGTATTTACCATCTACAATGTGGATAATCCCAACGATACCGTTTCCTTTAAAGTAAATTTTATCATTGGCTATCTCGGCGTGGATAAACCTCTCGCTAAAACAGCCAGACTGTCAAATGCCTACCCCAATCCCGCAACCGGAAGTACCGTTATAGATTACACCCTGCCCGCCGGTACCACCAGCGCCAGCATCCGCATAAGTAACCTGCTTGGAAATGAAATGCGCGAGTACCAGCTCGGAAACAGCGAAGGCAAGGTTACCGTCGACGTTTCTTCGCTCAGCAACGGGGTATATTTCTACACACTTACCGTTAATAATTCGGCTGTGTCAACACGAAAATTTGTTGTTAACCGTTAATAATGTACAACGACTGCTTGTATCAACTTGTTTAACCGAAAAAAGCCTTGCATTCGCAGGGCTTTTTTTATACTGTCAGGGATCATTGATTACAGAGATGCCGGTTTTCATACGGGAGTTTAAAACAACCCCGCTTCGGTAAGAATAAGAAAGAAAAAAACCGGCCTTAGCCGGTTTCAGGAGTTAGTATACGTCAGATAATCAGATACCGAAAGCTTTTTTCACCTTCTCAGCGTAATCGGTGTCTTCCCACGCAAAAAATTTTACCTTTTTAAAGTATAGGGTTTTGCCATTTTTAACAACTTCTCTGGTGTCGTCATTCTTAAAATAAACCTCCACTTCAGCCTCGTACGAATCGCGTCCGAAATGGCCGTAGCTGGCTGTCCGGGTGTAGATGGGATTCCGTAATCCGAACCGTTCGATGATGGCAAACGGTTTCATGTCGAATATGTTTTTTGTAACGGCGCTGATCTGACCATCGGTGAGCGTTTTACCGTGCTCGTCTTTTACCCTGGCGGTGCCGAAAGTATTAACAAATAGACTAACCGGTTCGGCAACGCCAATGGCATAGGCAACCTGTACCAGCACCTCATCGGCAACGCCGGCATGAACCAGGTTTTTGGCAATATGACGTGCTGCATAGGCTGCGGAGCGGTCAACCTTCGAAGGATCTTTTCCCGAAAAGGCGCCTCCCCCGTGTGCTCCCTTGCCTCCGTAAGTGTCGACAATGATCTTGCGTCCGGTAAGGCCGGTATCGCCGTGCGGGCCTCCGATAACAAATTTTCCGGTCGGGTTCACCAGCAGGCGGTAATCGTCTCTGAAAAGCATTTTAACCCTCTCCGGAAGGTCTTTTATAACTCTGGGAAGAAGTATGTTACGTATGTCCTGCTCAATTGTGGCCCGCATTTTCTCGTCGGCAACATCTTCCGGCAGGGTGCGGTCGCCGAAGTCGTCGTGCTGGGTGCTGATTACGATGGTATGGATTCCAACCGGGCGGTTGTTGTCGTCGTATTCAATGGTTACCTGTGACTTTGAATCCGGCCTCAGATAGGTCATTACCTTTCCTTCCTTGCGGATTTCGGCAAGCGTTTGCAGAAGTATATGGGCAAGCTCTACCGGCATGGGCATCATATTGTCCATGTCGCGTGTTGCATACCCGAACATCATCCCCTGATCGCCGGCACCCTGCTCCTCGGGCGTATTTCGCACAACGCCGCGGTTAATGTCGGCCGATTGCTCGTGAATGGTGGAAATGATGCCGCACGATTCGCTTTCGAAACGATATTCGTTTTTTGTGTATCCAATATCTGCAATGGTTTGGCGGACAACCTTATGGAGATCAACGTAACCTTCGGTAAGTACCTCTCCGCTGCAGACAACAAGTCCGGTGGTGACCAGCGTTTCGCAGGCTACTTTCGAATTGGGATCGTAACGCAGAAATTCGTCAAGCAATGCATCAGATATCTGATCGGCAACCTTGTCGGGATGCCCCTCCGAAACAGATTCTGAACTGAAAAGATAAGCCATTGCAATGTTTTTTGTAGTTGTTGATGTGAATTTAATCCGGAATGTGCCTGCTTCCGGGGAAATGCAACCCCCGGAACAGTTCCGGAATTCCGGTTGGCAAAGGTAGCTATTTTTCCGTAAAGGCAATGTTCTCAGCTTTTTTGATGATACCGGAAAATGAATGCTATGCTGCCGGAAATGTTAAAATCAAAAAGGATATCTGCAAACAGCGCTCCCAAAGAATTGTTCAGGAGATTTTAACCGTACTATTTGTATTTGATAATTTTTTAAAAACCCACTGCTTGAAAATTGTGATTAAATATGGAAGAGATGAAAGGGGGTGTAATTACGTTAAAAACAGTATGTAAAAACAACTGGATTTTTAGTATAGGGCACTTCACGGAGGTCATCGCTTACAGGTAGTATTTATACGTATTTTGATGCTTCAGGTGAAGTTTTTGTGCATTTGTGTCGTAAATTTAATCACCAATTTTTAATGCCAGTAACCAGATTTATTTATGAAGAATATGATCATTGATACCGGAGACCGGTTTGTCATTAATCATTGTGGTGTTGAATCTTTTCTGGCATACCGCCTGAGTGGTGAAGTGCTGGATCTTTACAATGCATTTGTTCCTGAATTGATGAAAGGGAAAGGATTTGCCAGTGAGCTCATTCTTTACGGGATTCATTATGCCGCAATGAAAGGATACCGGATAAAGCCCTCACACCCGGCGGTTATCCGATTTTTAAAAGTAAACAAAGAATGGCAATACCTATCGGTCTTCGGGCTGAATTAGTGCTGTCGTTGTCTTCCGTATGATTGCGGAGGCGTTTGCCGCCAAAGCCTGCCCTGCACGACCGCAGGGTCGGTATGTTTTTGCCCGGCCATTTTCTTTCCTCCGGCGATATCCCCTTTTATCGTATAAAAAAATTCCCGGTAATCATGCGAACAATCATATTGCTTATCTTGCGCATGCTTCGGGAGGTTTGGATTCTGTGACGTACTCCCGGCATTTGTATTAACTTCCGGAATTGCTGCCCATTCAGGCAAGCTGGGTCTGAGCAATTTTTTACCGGCAATAAAATCGGATCGTTCAGATGAAATTACGTACTTCAATCATCCTTACGAGTGCATTTTTGTTTTGTTCCGTGTTCGGCGGGGCACAGCAGTTGGTTCAACGACAGTCGCTCGGCAACGGCTGGCTTTTCAGGCAGGCCGGAACCCTTCCATGGACTCCGGCACAGGTTCCCGGTACCGTGCATACCGACCTGATGGCAGCCGGAATAATACAGGATCCCTATTACCGGTTGAACGAACGGGACGTTCAATGGATCGATAAGGTTAACTGGGAATACGAAACTACCTTTGCGATGGATGATTCCCACCTGAATTTTATCAATCACCACCTCGTGTTTGAAGGCCTCGATACCTATGCCGCAGTATTTTTAAACGGTCAGAATATCCTGGAGGCCGATAATATGTTCGTTACCTGGAGGGTGGATGTGAGTCGCGCCCTGAAACCGGGAACGAATCGCCTGAAAATATTTTTTACTTCTCCCGTACTGAAAGGGATGGAAAAGCAGGAAGATTTCGGATTCCCGCTGCCGGCATCCAACGATCAGTCGGTTGCAGGTGGGATGGGACCAAACCAGGTGAGTATCTTTACCAGAAAAGCGGGTTATCATTTCGGCTGGGACTGGGGGCCGCGGCTGGTTACTTCCGGAATCTGGCGGCCGATATACCTGGAATCGTGGTCCGATGCCCGACTGGATGCGGTACACGTTATACAGAAACCGGCCGGTAAAAATGCTGTAAAGGTTACCGCAGAAGCCGAAATAGATTGCGAAACCCCCGGAAGCTATACGCTGACGGCCTCAATCGACGGGCAGGAAATGAAGTCGGTTCCCGTGCAGCTTGGGAAAGGGTATCAAAAACAGTCTGTTGACTTTGTGCTGAATAATCCGGAGTTGTGGTGGCCTAACGGACTGGGGGAGCCGCATCTTTACACAATAAACCTAAAACTCAGTCGTGACGGAACTGTCATCCACAGTTTTGAAGAACGGATAGGTATTCGCACCATACGTCTGGTGCGCGAAGCCGACCGTAAGGGAACGGGCGAGAGTTTTTATTTTGAGGTGAACGGACGCCCGGTTTTTGCCAAAGGAGCCAATTATATCCCCAACGACGTCTTCCTGCCGCGAGTTTCACCCGAAACCCTTGAGTTTATTGTTAAATCGGCTGCCGATGCCAATATGAACATGCTCAGGGTCTGGGGCGGCGGTGTGTATGAGGACGATCTTTTCTACGAGTTATGCGACCGTTATGGCATTATGGTGTGGCAGGATTTTATGTTTGCCTGTAGTATGTACCCCGGCGATCCCGGTTTTTTAAATAATGTCCGCCGGGAAGCCGAAGACAATGTAAAACGACTGCGTAACCACGCCTGCATTGCCCTTTGGTGCGGAAACAACGAAATTGAAATCGCCTGGGCCGAAGGTCACGAAAACAGGGGGTGGGGGTGGAAAGAACTTTACAATACAGAGCAACGCCGCGTTATCTGGCAGGCTTACGATACCCTTTTTCATCGCATTCTGCCTTCCGTGGTTGAAAATTTCACGGGCAATCAGCCGTACTGGCATTCTTCCCCTTCCGCTGGACTGTACAAGGTTTCCAATTATCAGAGCAATTCGGGCGATATGCACTACTGGGGCGTGTGGCACGGACAGGAACCGTTCAGCGATTACCGGAAATACCGGGCCCGCTTTATGAGCGAATACGGATTTCAGTCCTTCCCCGAGTTCAACAGCGTAAAAAATTATACCCTTCCCGGCGACTGGGATATAGAATCGGAGGTAATGGCGGCTCATCAGCGCAGCGGTATAGGAAACCTGCGCATCCGCCAGTACATGGAACAGGATTACCGGGTGCCTGAGAATTTTGAACACCTGCTGTACGTCGGACAACTACTCCAGGCCGATGCCATAAAGATGGCACTGAAGACCCACCGGAGCGATATGCCCTATTGTATGGGTTCTCTCTACTGGCAGCTGAACGATTGCTGGCCGGTAGCTTCCTGGTCGGGTATCGACTATTACAAGCGCTGGAAAGCCTTGCATTATTATGCCAAAGAAGCGTGTAAAAATCAGATCGTGAACGTTGTTCCGGAAGGCGATAAAATTTTGATTTACGGGGTTTCTGACCTCAAGGAGAAGAAAAGTGCCATTTTGCGCATGAACCTGAGCGACTTCAGCGGAAACTCACTTTGGAATCGTGCCGTGAAGGTGAATATGCCTGCTAACGGCTCTTCCCTTGTTTACAGTCTGGATCTTAAGGATCTGCCACTTTCCTATCGCGAAAATGAGGTGGTATTTACTGTCAAGCTAATGTCGGGAACCTCGGTGATCGACCGCGAGTTCGTTTATTTTGTAAAACCTGCCAGCCTTAAGCTTCCGGATCCCGGTTTAAAAACCAGGGTGAGCAGGAGAGGAGATGAAATTGTGATTGAAGTAACATCCACAAGGCTATGTAAAAACCTGATGCTGATCAGCGATGGCGATAATGCCCTGTTTTCAGATAACTTCTTCGATATGGAGCCGGGCGAAACGCGCCTGATCCGTTGTCCTTCAACCCTGAGCTGGGAGGAGTTTGAAAAGGGATTCCGGACGCTTCATCTGCAGCAGACCATGCGCTGATACCGGTCCGGTCAGCTGCCGGTCCGGTATTTTAATTCGCAAAGTATGGTTGAGTAATCCTGTTGGTGAATTCCGGAGGCAGTTGCATAAGCATCCGCTTTCGCGGATAGCGGAATAAATATTACTCGCTTTGGGATAAAGGAATGGTGAACCAGAAACTGCTGCCTTTTCCGGGCTGACTTTCAACCCCGGTTTCTCCCCCGTTCATCAGGGCAAATTCTTTAATAAGCATGAGTCCGAGTCCGGATCCTTTTTCTCCTTCAGTTCCCGGTGTGCTGTATGTAAGGTCGTCAAAGATAAGTGGCAATCTGGCCTCGGGTATTCCCACGCCTTCATCGGTAACCGTTACACGGCACATGGCTCCCCCGGACCGGCTTTCGAGAGTGATTAATCCTCCCGCAGGAGAAAACTTCAATGCATTGGAGATGAGATTTCTTATAATCAGGGAAATCATGGCCTTGTCGCCCTTTACCCTTAAAGAAGGATCTATCCTGTTTGCAATTTTTAGTTTTTTGTTTCTGGCCTGAAGGTCGTACAGCTCTGCAATTCCATCGGCAAGATTTCTGATATTAATTTCTTCCGGAGTGATGTTGTTGCCTTTCAGGCTGTTTTTTGCATAATTGAGAAGGTTTTCGAGAAGGTCGGAATTGGAGTACGACTGGCTTCCCAGTTCTATCAGCAACTCCCGGAATGTTTCCTCCGAAAGGTCTTCGTTCTGAACAAGCTGAATGAGTTGATTCAGGTTTGCCAGAGGCCCCCGAAGGTCGTGTGATATAACCGAAAAAAGTCTTAGTTTGGTATTGTTTGCCTGTTTCAGCTCACTGGCGACTTTTTGCAGACGTATGTTCTGTTGGCGCATTTCTTCCTGCTGACTGGCTATCACACGATCGCTTCTGAACCGGAGAAGAAAATTACGCCAGAATATGTGCGATAAAGCCCAGCCGATGGCTGTTATGGTGAGTCCGTTAAAAATATTGGAAAGAGCTATGTCGGGATTTTCCTGATACCGGTAAAGAAAAAATATCAGAAAGGCTAATCCAGTCAGCAGATAGATCGTTACATACCACGGTCTGGTAAGTATAAATATGGCAGTTAGCAAGGTAACAACCAGAAATGGGGTGATGGCATCGGTTATAATCTGATCGAATCCGGTAATCCAGGATCCCATGATAATAAGGACGATGAATGTTGCGTGAGGCAAAACCCCGGTAATGCGGGATGCACTTCCCCTTTTCCGGCGATGGACGGCAATGGCAATCGCAAGGAGAATAAAATAGAAGAAAAGTGTCAGATGCGAAAATACAATCCCTTCGCGCCAGGAATATTGTATGGGATCGGCTGTTTCCATACCCAGGCGGAAAATGATGACGTGAAACAACGTAACCAGGGCTCCCAAATAGGCGAGGTAGTTTAAACGGACTAAATTGGTCTTTAAAACCTCCTGGCTGAACCCGGACAGTTCTTCGGATGTGGGCTTTGCTTCCCTTAAAAATTTCTGCCATTGTAATCTCATATGCCCTGTCCCCGGATTGAATGGATGTATGCTTTTTTTACCGTTAACCGTATGAGTAATACATCCTGTCGGCAAACGAAAAAATTCTGTCTATGAAGATGCAAAAATAAATAATTACGCCTCTCGGTGCCTGATTATTTAAAAATTAATCACCTATGTAAAAATATCTTACTTAGCAATTACACGCAGGGGTTATTTTTAATTTATTAATGTTCTGATTTGCTTCAGTAATTCGGTTGGTTCTAAGGCGAGTCCGTGCTGCTGATAGGCAATTTCCCCGGTTTTATTCAGGATATGAATGGTATTGCTGTGATCAAAACCTCCGTCATCCAGCGGATTAATGCGCACCCCGAGTACATTTGCCATTTCAAGCGTAGCCATCCGATCCGAGCGAATCATAATCCAGTCCGGATTCAGGCGGTGATCGGATGCGAATTTCTGCATCTGTTCAGGGTTGTCGCGCTTCGGGTCCATGCTGATCAGCAGAAACCTTACCTGCTCCCTCTCGGCGGTGGTGAGACCCTCTTCAAGGATCTTCATATCCGCAACTATTCTGGGGCAGGCCGACGGGCAGTTGGTAAAGATCATGGCTGCCACAACCGGTTTTCCTGCCAGATCTTCAAACTTCAGCGTGTCGTTGCGATAAGTTTCCCATTTGCTGTCGAGCAGGAACAGGGATTCCCCGGATACCGCCGGAAGAGGTTCCGGACTTTCGTGTTGTTTTGTGCTGCAGCAGGACGGTGCTTCCTGTTTCTTTTGCGAGCACGATAATGCCGTTACTGCTAGTAATAAAATGAAATACCGGCTTATTTTTTTCATGATTTAATGGTTTTTTGATGATTTGCGGCTGGGAATGCCGGTTAAGCTGTTATTTTTTATCCGCTGCACAGCGGAATCCAAGGTTTTGCAATACATGGCCGGCTTTAAGGCTCGATCGCAGGGCGTAACGCAGGAATGCGGCATAGTTGCTGACATCGCCCGATGTGGCAGAGCCACCTGCACAGAATAGTCCGTCGCCCGATCCGGTGGCAGCCCTCGATTCACCGGTACTCATAATGCTGTTGAAATCCAGTGTCCACTCCCAAACCAGTCCGTGCATATCCCAAACGCCATAGTAATTTGCTTTTGTTGTTCCAACGGCCGGTAAAGAGCGGGGAGCCGGTTTCGATGCCATAGCAAGAATCCATTCATTAAATCCCGGCTCACGGCTTCCGTCCGCTACCGTCCATCCCGCTTCTGCAACACGCTCCCATTCGGCAGTTGTCGGCAGGCGTTTCCCCTGACACTCACAGTATTTTTTTGCAGCAAACCACGAAATGTTTACCACCGGACTGTTTTTTTCTGCCGAACGATACATTCCGTCACTAACCCAGTGTTTCAGGTATCCTTCGTCTGCAAAGAGGCGCTTTACTGCGGATTTTTTCCAGCCGGGTTCCGACTCCAGGAATTTCAGAAATTCCCCGTTCGTTACCGGATGTTTGTCGATATAGAATGGGGCAACACTCGTGCGGTTGTTGCCTGCGTACAGCGGAAGGTAATTGCCTTCCGGTATCATAGCCATGCCTGCCGGTGTCTGTGCCCTGAGGTTAAACGCCGCGACCAGAAGTGCAGATGAAAACAAGATTCGGTATACTATACTCACTTTCTGATCTTTCTGACTTGTGTTGCTGTTACCCTGGTTTCGCTTTTATTCATCGTGGCATAGATGAAATTGAGAACCGCGGCCGTCTCTGTATCGGTGAGGGTTTGTTTCGGCATTACATTGTTATAGTTCACACCGTTTACTTTAATCTCGCCCGATAGTCCGTTAACGACTGCAGCAATTGCCTTGTCGGGATTGCCTGACATATAGTCGGATGCGGCCAGAGGCGGAAAAATTCCGGCAACGCCCTTTCCGTCGGGAAGATGACAGGCCGCGCAGTTAACTTCGTATAGTTTTTTGCCTAAAATCAGCTGCTCTTCCATACTGAGCTCCGGAGCCGGTTCTGTTGTGCCGCCTGCAGGCTCAGCCCGTGCAATGCGGGTTTCCGGTATGTAAGTGTATGGTTCCGTTTTATGCGAAAAAATGCGGTCGTTTTCTTCCCCCTCCACGGCCAGGATTCCCAGAGCTCCCTTGTTGAATGCCCTGAAGATGGAATGGTCGACCAGGATGAAGTTGCCGGGGACTTCCACTTTGAATTCGGTAATGGCCGAACCTCCGGCAGGAATCAGGGTGGTCTGGATATCGTGATTTTTTAATCTTCCGCCTTCCATATACACATTGTCGAATACCTCACCGATCACATGAAAACTTGAAACCAGGTTGGGCCCGCCGTTCCCGACAAACAACCGTACGGTTTCCCCGGTTTTAGCTTTTAATACGTTGTTCCCCGTAAGGGCGCCCACACGGCCGTTGAAGACAACGTAATCGGCCTGCTCGCGGATGGCTTTGTTCATGTCGAAGGGCTGAAGTCCCGATTCGCCGTAATTGCCCGTGGTATAAAAATCGCCCTGCATTACGTAGAATTCTTTGTCAACTTTCGGAAGGCCTTCCTTTGGTTCGACCAGTATAAGTCCGTACATGCCGTTTGCAATGTGCATCCCAACCGGTGCCGTGGCACAGTGATACACATAAAGCCCCGGATTCAGCGCCGTAAAGTTAAAGGTTGCCTCATAGCCGGGTGCAACAAAAGATGCTTCGGCCCCGCCGCCCTGGCCGGTAACGGCATGAAGGTCGATGTTGTGCGGAAGCTTGTTGTCGGGATGGTTTTTTAGATGAAACTCAACAAAATCGCCTTCCCGTATGCGAATAAAAGAACCGGGAACTGTGCCCCCGAACGTCCAGAACATATAACTTACGCCGTCGGCCAGTTCCATCTCATGCTCAATAACTTCCAGTTCCACAATAACTTTGGTTGCATAATTGCGAGTTATGGGAGGGGGTACAAAAGGCGGCGGAGTAAGTACAGCTATTTCCTCACCTTTGATTTCCGTTACGTTATATTCTCTTCCTATCCGATCCTCTTCGCCGGATTTTCCTCCCTGGCTGCAGGATGACAGTAAGGTTTGAAAAAGCAGCAGTGCACTTATCCCAATAATTAATCTCAAAAATGATCGTGTCATGTTGTGTGTGTTTATCCTAAAAACAAAAATACAGTAAATAAGTTCTCGAACACCTAAATAAATTTATGTACTAAAGGAAATTTTTCTGCACAGAGATTTTTCCGGGTTATTTTGTTCAAGGGGGAAGCGCTGACCCACATAAGAATAGCAGGAAGAAATTCCGTTAATATCCGGTGATAAAGGGAAAAATGTGCCGGTATTAATCCTCTGAAACGAGCGCGATGCCGCTGTCGCGCAAATCGATGAGCCGGTTTTTATAAAGATATCCGACGGCCATTTTAAAATTTTTCTTGCTCATCTGGCAGATCAGATAAATTTCTTCGGCCGGACTTTTATCGTTCAGATCAATATATCCCCCGTTCTCCCGGAGGATTTCGAGGAGTCTGGCAGCCAGCTCTTCAATTTTCCCGTATCCCTGCTTTGTAAGGGTGAGGTCGATTTTTCCGTCTTCGCGCACTTTGGAAATGTAACCATGGATGCGCTGCCCCCTTTCCAGTTCCTGAAAAACTTCGCTTGCATAGATTAATCCCTCGTGACTGTTGTTGATGATTGCCAGATATCCGATTTCGCTGGTGCGCCAGAGCAACAGTTCAACTTCCTGCATTGGCTTATAATCGGGCGGTTCCTGATTCAGAAATTTTTCTACTTTCGACGAAGCGGCGATCCTGCCGTTCTGCGGGTCGGCAAACAGGTATACGATGTAGGATTTTCCTTCCTGCATCCGGCTTGCCTGTTCCCGGTAAGGAACCAGCAGGTCTTTTTCAAGACCCCAGTCCAGAAAGGCTCCCACCTCGTTAACGGCTTTCACTTTCAGGTACGCAAATTCCCCGACCTTTGCCAGGGGCTTCATTGTGGTGGCAATCAGACGGTCGGAGCTGTCGAAATACACGAATACCTCAATCCGGTCATCGGGCTTGCAGTTTTCCGGAGCCCATTTCATGGGAAGCAGGATTTCGCCCAGCTCACCTCCGTCGAGGTAAACGCCGAATTCGACAATGCGGGTTATGGGCAGGGTGCTGGTTTTTCCGGGAACGGCCATGTTAATATTTTCGTTTGCATTTGCAAAGGTAGTCTTTTGCAGCCCTTTTACTCAAAAGTTTACGTAAAAGCCTCCGCCGGCTTCCGTCAGGCTGCTGAACTGCCGGCCGGGACTCACCCGTCTGGTTTCAGCGTTCTCTGCTGTCCATGTTCTTACGGTTTCCCGGTAGCGTATCTGCCGGTACGACAAGAGGGAACCGGCCCGAAGCAGAAGCCCGCCTTCGGTATGTCTGACCCTGAAAAGGGAGATATATACCTCTGTTTCAGCCGCCAGAACTGCTGCAGGAGATGCTTCGGTTTCGTAGGTGATGGTACGCCTGAAATTTCCATCGGGCTTTTTCTGTTCTATACGCTCGCTGAAAGGCATAAATACCGCTATTCCGGGCCCGGCAGCTACCCTCAAACTGATTTTTTCTCCTCTGAATGCAGCAACCGGCATCACACTCAGGCAGGCATCGTAAAGCAAGCGCTGTCTGTAGTTATGATTCAGGTCGGCAAAAAGCAGTGAATCCCTTTCGATGTGAAAACGGTTGAATTCGTTCAAATACCGGGGGAACATTACCAGCGATGTCTTCCATCCAAGATGCCATCCCTGCAAAGTGTCACCGGGAAGATTCATTACACTTATCTGCATCTGACCGGGCGCCATGGAGCTGTTTATACTCAGGGTTGTCGAAATGGTCCACCCCGGCACCGGATTCATCCCGAATACGAGATTAATTAAACCGCAGGTTTGAACTGGTTTTCCATCTCCAAGATAGTTCATAAAGTCGATGGAGGAGCCGGCCGGCTGCGGATTCCGGAAGATACTACGGCCGCTGAAATGTACCCCCAGACTGAAGGTTTCATTGCCGTTTTTACCAATCTGAGCCTTCAGCCCCAACGATGTGGTCAGCATTCCCGCCAGGGCAAATGCAACGGTAATGTTTTTCAGGGAATTCATTGTTGCCGGATATTTATAGTTTGCGTGTTTCCTGAGAGAATTCTCCCGTCGGAAAGGCGCACCGAGATTTCAAACTTTGCTTTATCTGTTTTTATCTCTGGCATCAGAAAAAGCTGAACGGTTTCCACTCCACTGTCGTAATATATTTTATCCCTGGCAAGGGAAAATACTGATTCTACTGACTGGTACAATCCGGATATTGTACCGTTACCGGATGATCTTGCAACGAAACAGCCGGTGACATCGGCTCCGGCCTGAATGGTATCGTTAATGGCAAAAAATGTTTTAATCACGATGCTTTCAGGATAGGAGGTTGCCTGAAACGGAATGCTGCAGTCGCATCTGAAGGCCATTGCCTTTGAAAAACCCGGCAAAAGTGCCTTTTGTAAGGCAGCATAACCAAAGTAACCCGTTGAGTCGAAGAGCGAAACTTCAAAAGCAACGGCTTCCGGAGCCATGTTGTTACTCGCTGTGACGATTGCCCATTCCCCTTTGTTGTCAAGGTTGCGAACGTCGATGCTGCGAAAGGTGAAGCGAACGGGTGTTTCGTCGCATTCGCAGCACGAGGTAAAAATCCGTGCAGCGTTGAACAAAATAATAACAGTTAATAGTTTTCGGAAAGTTCTCATGAACGGAATTTGTTTATAATGTCCGGCAGTCATGCAGATGCTGCAAGATCAGCGAAGATACTAAGGTTTTTTTGCGATTCTTTATCGCGTTGCCGTTTTTCTTTTACCATATCGTTTTATGTTTTTACGGTGTGTTGAACCTTTAAGGGCAGGGCTGTGTTAATTACTATCCTTACTCTCCTGAAATTGCCGGATTCTCTCTTCCGAAACTAATGGCCGGAAAAGCAGCCGATACCGGTCAACCCTTGCTCTGAGCCGTTTATTCAGTATTCATTTAACCCGATTTTTCATGAAAACACGATTCCGGTTTTTATTCATCCTGTTTGTCTTTGGTTCTTTAATGGCTGGTGCTCAGGATTTTACCAATTACATTTCATGCCGTGTCAACGAAAAGGAATACGTGGCGGAAGCCCGGCGCATGAACATTCCCACTCCCGGATTCAGCTACCTGAGCATTGCAGCCTTTCAGGTGAATCCCGATGTTCAGGTATGGATTCGTTTTTATTTTTTTACCGACAGCCTGAAACCCGGCACCTATCCGATTATGCAGGAATCGGAGCTGGAGTCGGTTTCCCGGAAAAAGGCCCCGGAAGGAAAGGTCTGGGTACTGGTTGATTATACCGAAGAAACCAAAGGTCTCGGGCATGCCTACCACGACGGGGAATCCCTTTCGGGAACGGTAACCGTGAACCGCATTACGGAAACCTCCGTTGAAGGCACCTTTGAAGCTGTACTGACCGGAGTTTACTATGAAAAAAGGGCATTGGCTACCATGACGGGTTCGGGCATACGATCAAACATCGAAAAGAAAATCCTTACGGGGGCCGGTGCCGGAATGATTGCCAATGCAGGCCCGCACGATCACGAGAATACCCGGAAGACGAAGCAAACCGATGTTATTACGCTGAGCGAAGGCCGGTTTTTTGTGGATTGGTCAAAGCCGCCAAAGGAAGAGAAATAATTCCGCTGAGGCGTTTGACTTGTTATCCGAAGAGAATGCGTACCACCTCTTCTACCTTGCCTGCTGGTTGAATCTTTATGGTTTTGGCTGCGCTTCTGGCAGCTTTAAGGTTAAGCCGGGATATTACTATGGTATCAAAGCCGAGCTTTTCAGCTTCGGCTACCCGCTGTTCGATGCGTGTAACGGGTCTGACCTCTCCCGAGAGACCGATTTCGGCAGCAAAACAGGTTTTGTTGCCTACAGGTATATCCACACTCGACGATAGTACGGATGCAACAATGGCCAGGTCGGTAGCCGGATCGTCAACCCGAAGGCCCCCGGCAATGTTCAGAAACACATCCTTGGCTCCGAGTTTGAATCCGCTTCGTTTTTCCAGAACCGCCAGCAGCATGTTCAGTCTGCGGATGTCGAAACCCGTACTTGAACGCTGGGGTGTGCCATAGGCTGCAGTGCTTACCAGTGCCTGTGTTTCAATGAGCATGGGGCGGAGGCCTTCCACTGTAGCGGCAACGGTAGTGCCGCTTACCGGTTCTTCGTGCTGACTGATAAGGATTTCGGAGGGGTTGCTTACCTCCCGCAATCCGTTGGCATGCATTTCGTAAATACCGAGTTCCGATGTACTTCCAAAACGGTTCTTTACGGAACGCAGTATTCGGTAGCCGTAATTCCGGTCTCCCTCAAACTGCAGCACCGTATCAACCATATGTTCCAGAAGTTTTGGGCCTGCAAGCGTTCCTTCCTTGGTGATGTGGCCGATTAAAAATACCGGAATGGATGCCGATTTTGCCAGGCTTTGCAATTCCGAGGCAGTTTCCCTGATTTGCGATATGCTTCCTGCCGATGCATCAATGGAATCGGTGGTCAGGGTTTGTATTGAATCGATGATAACAATGCCCGGATGTAAGGCGTTTATGTGGCGCAGGATCTCGCTTGTAGCCGTTTCGGTCAGAATGTAGCATTCGTTTCTGCCCATGCCCAGGCGTTCGGCCCGCATCCGGATCTGCTGTTCGCTTTCTTCGCCCGAAACATACAATACCTTTCGGTCGCTGATCGTTAGTGCAACCTGAAGCATGAGCGTCGACTTTCCGATGCCCGGTTCGCCGCCAATCAGCACCAGGGATCCCGGAACCAGTCCGCCACCCAGTACCCTGTTGAGCTCCTGGTTTTGTGTGTTGATGCGGTCTTCGTTGCCGGGACTGATTTCTGTTATGAGCACAGGAGCAGCGTTTCTTCGCATTGCCGATTTGGCTGCCGTACCGGCATCGGCCCGCTGAATTACTTCTTCGGTGTACGTGTTCCATTCCCCGCATGAGGGGCATTTCCCGATCCACCTGGGCGATTGTGCCCCGCAGTTATTACAGAAAAAAGCGGTTTTTGTTTTTGCCATTGCAGGGATGTTATTCGTAGGGCAGACGGTTGAAGTTTAAGTTGTGGATTTCAGGTGTTGCGGATGCGTTTTTCGATGAGGCTTGTGGAATATCCCGGAAGGAAATCCATGGTTTCCACCCTTCCTCCTCTTTCTGTAACAACATCGTAACCAACGATGTCTTCGGGTTTGTAGTCGGCGCCTTTTACAAGCACGTCGGGCTGAACGGTGCGGATCAGGCCAAGGGGGGTGTCTTCATCGAAAAGAACTACGGCATCTACAAAGCTCATCGCTGCCAGTACCATGGCCCGGGCATGCTCGTCGTTGATGGGGCGGGCCGGCCCTTTAAGCCTGCGGGTGGAAGCGTCGGTATTCAGTCCGATAAGCAGCCTGGTGCCCAGGGAGGCAGCCCGCGAAAGGTAGTCGATGTGGCCGAGGTGAATAATATCGAAACAACCGTTGGTGAAAACAAGTTTCTGGCCGGTAAACCGCCAGTAGGCGAGGAGCCGGTCGAGCTCAGGTTGTTTGAGGATCTTCTTTTGTATGGCTTCCAGTCGTGTCATTCCGTTTCCTGTTAAAAACAGGAAGTAAAAGTAAGGAAAAAATGCCAAGCAGAATGATCAGCAGGGTTTGCGAAGACCATATCAGCCATCCCATAGCATAACCCTTTGTTTCAGCCACATCCCACAGGAAAAGGGTTTCAGCGGCAATTGCCGGATAGATCCCTATGCCTCCCTGAACGATCATAATCCCGATGGATCCGAATACCAGCACAGCAAGGCCTGCATCCAGGCGAAGATGAGAGGTTTCGGGAAGACTGAAGAATACCACATAGGCCATCAGCAGGTAGAGCAGCCAGATCATAAAGGTATAAAGCACGAATAGGAACGGCTTTTTTATCCGCGTAAGCGAGCGTATGCCCTCGAGTAGCCCGGCCAGCAGATTGTATACTTTTTTGTAAACTGCTGTAGTTCTGAACTTTCGGCGTATAATCCAGAAACTAATCAGCCCTCCGGCAGCAAGAATTACCAATGCCCAGGTAAGATAGCTTCCTCCAATGAGGTCGAGGTTGAACTTGTCCTGCAGGGGAGTATAAATCTTCTGCTCAATATAGGCGTGAATCTTACCGGTTTGCGTAAGTATCAGTAACAGGAAGAGTAAAATAAAGCTAAACAGGTCGATTACCCTTTCGGTGATGACGGTACCGAAGGATTTGTTGAAGGGGATTTTTTCATATCGGGTAAGAATTCCGCACCGGCTTACTTCTCCGAGTCGGGGAAGGGCAAGGTTTGCCAGATATCCAATCATTACTGCCATAAATACATTGCCGGTTCCCGGGCGGTAACCCATGGGTTCGAGCAGGATTTTCCATCGCAGGGTACGGAAAAGGTGGCTCAGGAGACCCAGCACAAAAGCAAAAACAATCCACGCGTAGTTGGCCTGCCGGAACGATTCAAAAATCTCTTTTTTCTGACCTGCATCGAGATTACGCATGAAGAGCCAGATAAAGAAGATTCCGATACTTAGGAAAAAACTGAAGCGAAGAATGTTACGCAGTTGCTTTTTCAAAATGCTCAGGGATGGTTAACAAGTCGGTTTCTGTTATCGGGGAATACAATCGCCGGTTTGAAACTCTTTGCCTCTTCGGGCGTCATCTGTGCGAATGCAGCTACGATGATAAGGTCTCCGGCAACGGCTTTTCGGGCGGCAGCACCGTTGAGAGTAATCATTCCGCTGCCCCTCTCTCCTTTTATAACATAGGTTTCAAGCCGTTCACCATTGTTGATGTTCAGCACCTGTACCTTTTCAAATTCCACCAGATTGGCGGCATCCATCAGGTCTTCGTCAATTCCGATGCTCCCGATGTAGTGAAGGTTGGCTTCGGTAATGGTAGCCCGGTGGATTTTTGATTTAAGAATCTCGATTGTCATGGCGCGCAAAGATACTTAAATTAGTTTTAGGTTGTCAATCAGACGGATATCGCCGGCAAAAACGGCAATAAATGCACGGTCGCCGGGTGAAATTCTGCCGGTTACAGCCTGCAGGGTTTCTTCGTTGGCAATGGTAAAGTATTCCAGGCGCAGCAAAGGGTTTTTTTGGGTTTCGGCAATTACCATTTTTTCAATTTCACCGGCTGTGTGACTGGCGGCCATAGCGCGTGCGTGCAGAAGCCACTGGTATATTGCAGGTGCTGCAGCCCGCATTTGTTCGGTAAGCCGTTCGTTGCGCGAACTCATGGCTAGGCCGTCGTGCTCGCGGCGGATGGGGCAGGGTACTATCTCCACATCCAGTTTTTCCTGTTTAACAAGAGCCTGGATAATCGCCAGCTGCTGATAGTCCTTCTCTCCGAAATAAGCACGGTGAGGAAGGGTAATACGGAAAAGCTTATCCACCACAATAGCGACCCCGTTGAAATGCCCAGGCCTGAAAGCACCTTCCATTACGGTTTCCAGACCGCCGAAATCGTAATGCTTTTCAATGGGTTCTGGATACATTTCTGCAGCATCCGGAGCAAAAACCACATCGCAGCCTGCGCTCTCCAGCAAGACAATATCCCTGTCAAGGTTTCTGGGATATTTTTCCAGATCCCCGGCGTTGTTAAATTGTATGGGATTTACGAAGATGCTGACGATAACAAGGTCGTTCTCTTCCTTTGCCCTTCGTACCAGCGATAAATGCCCGTCGTGTAAAGCTCCCATGGTAGGGACAAAACCAATACTGCTGCCCTGAATTCTGGCCATCCCGGCATATGCATGCGTGGCATCGATCTTTTTAAAAGTAATCATCCTGATTTTTTTGAAATTAGTGGTCACCGGTATGAATTTCCGGTGCAAGGGAACGGCCGTTGAGTATGTCGAGAAAGTCCTGCTCAAGCGACACTACCGGCGTCTCGATAATCCTTCCGGTTTCTTCTCCCTGCTGTGAAAAAATAAAGGTTGGGACAAGGCCGATGCCAAAGTCGCCGATACAAAATTCTCCGGCTTTCTTTTCCCGGTCAACGGCTACCATGAAAACGTTCGACTCCGGATACTCCAGCAGATCAAGAATTCTAAAAAACCTCGGCACCTGCTCACGACTGTCGCCGCACCAGGTGCCCAGAACGATGAAAATGTATGGATACGATTCGCAGTGCATTTTCAAGCGTTCGATAACGTCCGGGTCTGCCTGATAATCCCGGTACTCATTGGCAAACCAGTCGCCCAGCGTTTCAAGGCCTTCACGACTAACTGTGCCTATCAGCATATCCGTCCCCTTAACCGGATCAGTAATTATTTTGTTCTCGTCCTGAGCCATAAGCTCCGTTATTGGTATGTATATAAACGCCAGGAGGAAAATAATTGTTCTCATGATTGCAGTGTGTTTATTTCTTATTTCCGACGTCCGTCGTTACGGAAAGTCTGCAAAAGTAATAAAGGTTGCCCGAAAAGCAGCAAGCCGGCGAATGACATTGACCGGGAAATGTTTCCTGCAGGGTTTTATAACACTTAACACTTTTTCCCTGGTCCGGTGTTTACCGCCGTTTTCTGCAATTAGAGGATTCACCGGCACTAAAAATTTCTTTCCCGATATAATTGCAAGGAGTTGGAATTTTAATGTTTTTTTAATGTGATGTTCAAGGCCTGTGTATTTCTCTTTATGGAGTTGAATTACAGTGTTTTAATGATTTCCGGAGTCAAGTTTTTAATAAAGAATGAACAAATCGCTGTCTCACAGGTTTAAGTGTTGCTAACTGACTGATTTAATGATCTATGAGTATTGAAATAAATACGTAAACCATTGATTGTCAGTTTGACTAATTTTATTTTTTGCGAATTCCCGACTTGCTTTCAGGGCGTTTCGGGATTATATTTGCGCCCGCTTTAAAATTTCCTCAAGAAGACAAGGAGAACTATGGGAAAAATTGGAATTTTCTTTGGAGGCAGCCCCAAGGGGAGTACATACAAGGCTGCACATGTTATCGGTACCAAGTTCGGAGCCGGCATGGTGGAGTATCATAATGTGAGTTCAGCTACCCGCGAAGACCTCGAAAAATACGATTACCTGATTCTCGGCACCTCTGCCTGGGGTATCGGTGAAATGCATCAGGACTGGGAACGTTTCATCGACGAGCTGGTTGAAGCCAGGATCGAGGATAAAAAGATCGCCATTTTTGGCCTTGGTGATCAGGTTGAATACCCTGAAAGTTTTGTTGACGGTATGGGTACCGTTTTCTGCCGTTTACCGTTTAAGGATAACGTTGTAGGCTTCTGGCCAACCAAGGGGTATTCCTATTATTTCTCAACCGCAGAAAAAGATGGCAGGTTTGTGGGCCTCGCACTCGATGAAGACTCGCAGCCCGAACTTACCGAAGAGCGGATCTCGAAATGGGTAGGACAGCTTAGGAAAGAATTTCAGCTTAACTAATTGCATGCCCTTGCCCTGTTTTAATTTTTCAGGGCATTGTCCGAACGAAGTACACAGATGAGCCGGGATTGCCCGGCTCTTCGCTTTACAGCTCACGCTCTGCATTGTTAGTGCTCAATGTCTGGCCGGAGCCCTTTTTTTTTATTTTTGCATTCTTCGCAGCAACTGAACGCTGCCAGCAAACTGTTGCCGGTATCCGTGATTTTTACGATACCTGTACTGGAAAATGGGCCATCGAAAATCTGTCCCTTCCCGAATAATAAACGTTAAAACTGCAACCATGAATACCATTTTCACCCGTGTCATTTTCTCAACCGCACTCTTATTCGTTACTATTGTTTCGTATGGTCAGGCATTTCAATTCGAGTCCGGCCGGTTAAGTCGTCACATCCACTACCTCGCTTCTCCGGAGCTTGAGGGGAGAAAATCAGGTACAACCGGAGACAGTCTTGCAGCCATATATATCAGGGATCAGTTTCAGCAGACCGGCCTTCAGCTTCTGGAATCAAACGGCTTTCAGTACTTCAGTCTTGTTTCCGACGTGAGGGCAGGAGAGAAGAACACTCTGGAATTCAATCGGATTTCCTATAACGCCGGTACTGATTTTCAGCCATTTTCCTTTTCATCATCTGCAACGGTTAATGCCCCTGTAATCTTTGCCGGTTTTGGAATCTCCGGAACCAGCGGCGATCTTCACTGGGACGATTTTCAGGGAATTGATGTTAAGGATAAATGGGTAATTGCTTTGCGGGGAGATCCTGAACCCGATAATTCCACCAGCGCATTTATTCCAATGGCTGCCGACAGGGCAAAGGCTCTTGCAGTAAAAGACCGTGGTGCCGCAGGTCTGTTGTTGGTTACCCCCTCATCCATCGACCGGGCCGATCAAACCGTCGACATTTCTTTTGATAAATCGGTTTCCGATGCCGGACTGCCGGTTGTAAGCATTACCCGTAAGCTGGCTGCCCTGTTGCTCCGGCAGCAGGTTACGGCCGTCGATTCGCTCGAAAAACTTATGATTTCGGTTAAAAAGCCTGCTTCATTTGATCCTGGCACATTCCTGATTGCAACTACCGATGTGATTCGCGAGAAAGCCGTCAGCCGAAACGTTGTGGCCATGCTTAAGGGCAGCGATCCCGCACTTGCCGGTGAGTTTGTCGTTATCGGAGCGCATTACGACCATCTTGGTATGGGAGGCTTTGGTTCGGGCAGTCGCTTGCCCGATACCGTTGCTGTTCACGCTGGAGCCGACGATAACGCATCCGGAGTTGCATCTCTGATCGAACTCGCTCGTTCGTTTGCAGCCCGACCGGAACGCGCAGGCCGCAGCATGCTTTTCGTTGCCTTTGGTGCCGAGGAAATGGGATTGCTTGGAGCACGCTGGTTCGTTGCGAATTCACCGGTGCCTCTTTCTTCCGTCAAGGCTATGCTGAATATGGATATGGTCGGACGTCTCAGCACAGACGATCCCAGGGTCACCATCTCCGGAACGGGTACCTTTACGGTCGCAGATTCCATTATTGATGCCACCGCTGCGGGCCGACCCTTCGAAATCGGGAAGTCGCCCGACGGCTTTGGCCCTTCGGATCACGCGGCATTCTACGGGGAAGGAATACCCGTGCTGTTTTTCTCTACCGGTGCCCACGGCGACTACCATACACCCTTTGATTTACCCGACCGTATCAATTATACCGGACAGGCAACAGTAACGTCGTTTGTTGAATCCCTGGCCTCCGGCATATCCCTTCTGCCGTCAGCTCCACTGTTTACCGAGTCGGGTTCAAGGCAGCAGGTCGGCCACTACGGCCGAAACCTTAAAGTAACACTGGGTATTATGCCCGATGTATCCGGCGCAGAAACGAGCGGGGGAATGAAAGTGGAAGGCGTCAGGAATCAGGGCCCCGCTGCCCGCGCAGGTATGGCAAAAGGCGATATCATCGTTGCCATCAACGGTATGACCGTTAACAACGTGTACGATTATATGGGACGCATGGGTAAATTGAAACCGGGCGAAACCGTGAATATTGAAGTAATACGGAACGGAAAACACAAAATCCTTATCGTGCAGCTCTGAAGCATGGATCGGGATAACTTAAAATACTGAAATATGGTCGATCTCTTTACCAGAGATGTTGCCTTCAAGTTTGTAAAATTCGGAGTGGTTGGTTTTTCAGGAGTGATTGTTGACTTTGGATTTACATACATCTGCAAGGAATGGCTTAAGATTCAGAAATACATTGCAAACGCCGTGGGATTTACCATCGCGGCAAGCAGCAATTATTACTTCAACAGAATCTGGACCTTTCACAGCAATAATCCAGAAATAGCCATCGAAT
This sequence comes from Bacteroidales bacterium, assembly GCA_022837485.1. Taxonomy (GTDB): domain Bacteria; phylum Bacteroidota; class Bacteroidia; order Bacteroidales; family Lentimicrobiaceae; genus Lentimicrobium. Next base: position 22,349 of record JALHHH010000009.1, on the reverse strand, counting down.
ACGGACGATTTCTGTTTATTTCCCTGATCGGACTGCTGATAAATACATTGGTACTGTGGCTGCTGGTTTCGCGGGCAAAATTCAATTTTTACTTTGCAAAACTTTTTGCCATAGGCGTGGTTACCATCTGGAACTTCGTGGTAAACCTCAACTATACCTTCGTCACCTGATACGCAATCACTCAGCCTGCCGGCTTGCAGAACTTTGTTAGTGCGTTTTGGTCATCGTTTCAGGAACAACGATGATGAAATCGGCTTTCCCTTTGTTTCCCTCTTCAAGACTGTCGGCAGCGGCCTGTTCGGAAGTATTGATAGTCAGAATCTTCAATCCCGGATCGTACTGTTTCAGGTACCATGCGATGCCTTCGTAGTTATCGGAGTGGTAAGTGCCGTGGAAGTGCAGAAAAGTCTGACCCTTTTTCAGGTTTTTCAGGATGAAATGTGCCATGGTGGCATCCTTGATTGCCTGCGCCCTGGGAAGGTTTTCGTTTACATGTCCACCGGCTCCGCCCATCATTTCAATCATCCCCCTGTATCCCGGTAATTCCGGATCGTAGGCCACTGGAAGAGGTGCAATGTAACGCCTGGCTTCTTCATCCAGCAGCATCAGACCGTCAAATCCTTCCCTGTTTACCAGTGCTGCATATCTGCGGGGTATGTTGGTTGCAATAAACGGAATGCCATTATCTCGGGCAAACGTTAACAAGGGCTTGTAATCGGTTTTATAGTTGGGCCACAGCCTGGCTTCCGATTCAAAATTTCGGTCGTTCACTTTTTTTGTGAGATACTCACTCATTATCAGAGCATTGTCGGATTCGAACATCTCTGCTCCCATGACCAGTTGTTCCTTTTTAGTATCGTACAGAGCTTTAGTCAGTTCAAGCTGCAACCAGTGGCTGATGGGGTTGTTGTGTAATTCGCCAAATAAAACCACATCCGCAGAAGCAGCCTCTTTAAGCATCTTACCGAAATCGGAGTTCTTTCCTTTCGTATTGTAAATGCGATAAGCCGGTAGGTCGCTTTTCATTGCCGTCGTGATAATGATGAGAATCAGAAAAATAGCATATTTTTTCATCCGGAACTAAATTTGATGTTTTACGTATCTGAGGCTTAAAGGCCGGTTACTGCAGACTGCGATTTTTTTACATATGCCTTTGCCGGCCGTCGTATTCGCTTCATAACAGGAAATGGGTGTCTGGATTTTCCAGCAACCTTAACAATGTGGGGCGTAAAAGGTTTATTTCAGGTTATTGGAAGTAAAGGAAGCGGGAAGCAGATTCTTCATACCGTCGACGGTTACCGATCGCCCGGTTTCTCCGGTAAATATAACCCGTATGGGTTTACCTTGCCTGTGTTCGGTTTCAGCCATAACCTGGCGGCAGGCACCGCAGGGCGAAGCAGGCTGAATCACGCTGTGGTTGTCGGTATCAACGGCGATGGCTATTATTTCAACTTTTGCACCCGGATACTGCGAAGAAGCCGCAAAAAGGGCAACGCGCTCAGCACAAAGTCCGGAGGGGTAAGCGGCGTTTTCCTGATTGTTTCCGGTAATAATCTTGCCATTGTCGAGCCGGAGCGCCGCACCTACCCTGAATCGGGAATAGGGGGCATAAGCCCTGGAAGCAGCCTCACGGGCCAGGTTAATCAGATCCCTGTTGTCCGGTTCCAGCTCCGAAAAGTCATCCGATTCCTTAAAATTCAGGATTATCTGTTTTTCTTTCATACACTGCAATGCGTTTCAGCTGCTAAAATAGTCATTTTATCGGATGATCGGCACTCGCTTCCTTTCCGTAAGTGTTGTGGAGGGGCGTTCTGCGCCGGCTAAACAGCAACAGAGCATTGAAAAAGGCAAAAAATGTAACCCCTGCCTGCGTTTCCAGCGTATCTTCGGTAAGCATCGACATTATAATTATTACAAAAAAGACAACATAATAAAAGTCGGTGAATTTCCCGAGCTTTAAGGGCGGAAAGATTAGCGTAAACAGAAACCAGGCAAGTCCTAAAATTCCGAATGCTATGAAGATTGCAAGAAATTGATTATGAGAACGTTTCCTGAAATCGGGCTCCAGCTTTGAATCAAGTTCTTCATAGGCTGCGGAAAATGCTTCGTTCAGATCGCCGGTTCCCACACCCGTAAGCCAGTTGTGTTTAACGATGTAAAGCGAAGTTTTCCAGTATTCGATGCGCTGCATTACCGACGAGGCATTCGGGTCTCCATGCCGGATGTAGTTGGAATACCCCATGGCAATCTGCTCAAACCGTGAACGCAGATTCAGGTTGTCGAGATACACCGCACTGGCTACCCCGTTTTCAATGTGCCTGATTTCTTTTTCGCTCAGGCTTCGGACACCTTCTGCATCTTTTCGAAGGTTTTTGGAATGCAGATAGCGGATAAGGGTGTGACTGAGCTGCTGCCCTTTCCTGTCGAGTCCGTCGTAACTCAGTTCGCTCTTCCGGTTCCATTCATTGCGGAGCTCGGTGTGAGAAATGTAAAGTCCAACGAACTTGCCGTTTTCAACGCCGTAGGAACAGGTGTCGTGCAGGTATGGCGTTCCGTAAGCGGTGTAGCGGTCGAGGCTGCTGAAATCAACGGCCGGTGCATGACTAAAATCCCTTACAAAGCTCCTGAAATAATGCACAGATGCAACTGTAGCGGTGATGCTGAGAATTAGCAAGCTGTATTTAAGTGTATTGTTCTTTATCCTGAAGCCAAGATATAAAACCATGATAAAGGTCAGGATTGCCATTATAAGGATGCCAGTAATCGATTCAAGAATAAAAAGAAACAGTAAAAACCAGACAATGCCCGCGACCAGTATAAGTTTGTGAAAACCGCTGCGGTATTCGCGCTTGTACAGCAGGTGTACCATGGCGAAGATGGCAAAACAGATTGTAAGGCTAAAACGAATATGGGAAATAAAAATGCTTAATTCTCTCGGATCGCTAACGTGACGGGTGAAGAATACGTACATGCTGGCGAGGGTTCCGGAAAATACAGCCAGTATGAAAAAGTAAATGAGCCGTTGAAATCTCTGCCTGTCCAAAGCAGGAGTAGTGGCAAGAATTACCGGCAGGCTTATCAATGGAAGCTTGATTCGCAGATCTTTAAGAGCGTAATTGACGTCGTTGGAGTAGAACAATCCTATGGCATGCAGCAAATAAAGAGAAACGGCCACCATTGCTGCCGGATTGTTGAAAAGCATGCGGAACTTCCCGGCCAGGTTGACCGCTGTTGCTTTGAACAGATAACCAATCCGGGCTATTGCGTTCTGCATCCGCAGGTGCCTGCCACCTGAATAGTCGGCTCCCTCAGCAGCCCATAAGCCGAGCATCAGAAACTGAGAGGCACTCATGCCAAATTCAGAGAGCGGGATGGATACGGCCAGCAATATCATCGCATAATAAAGAAGCGATGTGGCATCCGTTTTCAGTCCTGGCTGTGTTCGGAAGTGGACTGCCATAATAACACCTTTCCCTTTCCTATGATTTTGTATCCTTTGCTGTTGTGCCCGACAATATTGTTTTATATTTCTGCTGATCGCTCAGGATTTTAACGGCTTCCCTGATTTCCGGATCCTCTGTTACAGAAACCTCTACCCGGCCTTTCTGCGCATAATACCTCGATACAATCTCGTTGCGTAGGAGACTTTTAATCTCATCCCCGAACTTTTCAAGATCGGCTTGTTTGTTATGCTTCATTTTCGATTCCAGCATTTCGAATTCCGCTTTCAGTTCGGAAAAGTACTTTTCCGTTTCAGCAGTCTTCTTCAGGTCATCCAGCATTTTTTCGCTTCGCGTTACGTAGTCATAATCTTTATCCTGAAGCCATTCCACGAAGTCGGCATAAATCCCGGCGGTAACCTGAAACTCTCCGGCAGGAGGGATGCTGGCATGCTCGCGCCTGAATTTGTTGGCATAATCGAATACAAGATAACGGCTTAAAAGACTGATGGCTATGTTGCTGAGCATAGGCTGTTCCGTCACAACGTCCGGGGTAATTCCCCCTCCGTCGTATACCAGTCTTCCCGTCCGTGTTTTAAAGGTATTGATCAGAGAATCCGGTATCTTTCCACCGTTTCCCGTGCTGTCGCGATGCCCGTAATCTATGGCCTGAATGCACCTGCCGCTTGGGATATAGTATTTGGCTACGGTTACCTTCATCTGGGTGTTGTAACTTAGCGGGATAATGTTCTGTACCAGGCCTTTACCGAAGGTGCGCTCGCCAATTACCACTGCACGGTCGAGATCTTGCATGGCTCCGGCAACAATTTCGGATGCCGATGCACTGTACCGGTTTACCAGAACAACAATGGGTATGTCGGTGTCTATAGGCTGTACAAACGTTTTATAGGCTTTGTTTCGGTCAGGAGTCTTGCCTTTGGTGCTGACAATTACTTCTCCTTTACGGATAAAGAAGTTGGAAATATTTACGGCTTCATTCATCAGCCCTCCTCCGTTGTCGCGCAAATCGATGATCAGGGATTTCATGCCCTGGTTTTCACGCAGTTTCAGGAATGCATCCCTGAATTCCCTGCCAGAGTTCTGGGTAAATCCGCTGAGTTTGATGTAGCCGGTGTTTCCGTCAACCATCATATAATGTGTAACATTCGGGATGGCAACGTTTTCACGCAGCACCTCAATTTCTATTGGAGCTTTTTCTCCGCTGCGTTCCACAAGTATTTTAAGCCGTGTGCCGGGCTGGCCTTTCAGAACACTGCTTACATCGCTCACCGACTTGCCGCGTGTATCCCGGTCGTTTACTTTCAGGATTTTATCGCCGTGCATCAGTCCGGCTTTCATGGAAGGGGAGTTTTCGTAAGGTTCGGATATTACAATATAGTCGCCCTGCTGGTGAATCAGCGCACCGATGCCTCCGTACTGACCGGTTGTCATGAAGTTGAAGTCTTCAATTTCAGCTTCGGAAATAAAAACCGTATAGGGGTCAAGCTTTTCCAGGATGGCATCAATGCCTGTCTTAATCAGTTCGCCGTGGTTGAGCTCGTCAACATAATTGTTGTTAAGCTCCTTGTACATCGTAGCAAACACATCCAGGTTTTTCGAGATTTCAAAGGTTGATGATGTGATCTGGGCATTCAGTCCGGAGCCGGACATCAACATCATCAGGAATGCGGCAATAAGTATATGTAGATTTTTCATATAGTGTTGATAATTAATAGTTTCATGGAACAGGATCGTAGCCGCTGCCACCCCATGGATGGCATGAAAGAACTCTTTTTATCGTGAGCCAGCCACCCCTGAAAGGCCCGTGTTTTCGGATTGCCTCCACCCCGTACTGAGAACACGTGGGCGTATACCTGCACGAAGACGGCAGGTATGGGGAAATGGCTCCCTGGTAAAGCCTTATCAGGCCAACCATAAGATTAGCCAGGAGTTTTTTCATGGTCCTGAATTAAACGCTGAAGCAGCGATATTATTATTGGTTCCAGTGACGTATATCCGGGAATTTCTTTTCCTGTAAAAACAAGACCAATGAGAAACTTTTTGCTATCAGAGTCCCGGATTATGATTTCCTTGTTTTTCCTGAAGATCTCGCGCATCAGTCGTTTGATACGGTTGCGGTCCACCGCTTTCTTAAAATTGCGTTTAGGTACCGTCACAAGCAACTGCACAGCCTCGTCCCCCTCCCATTCATAAGGCAGCCATAGCAGTTTAACCGGATGCCTGAAAATACTCCTGCCATCCCGGAAAAGCCTGCTGATCGCGGTTACATTACATAACCGTTCCTTTTTTTTTAATGTCTGCATTGCAACGGCCTTAACGGGAAAGCTTGGAAGAAAGCTGCTTACTTTGACTTGTTGTTGACGGCCAGAAACTGTTCAATCGCTTTGGCCATGGAAGGTGCATTTGCCGTGGGAGCTTCAACCTGAATGCTCAGGCCTGCTTCAGTAGCTGCTTCTGCCGATGAATGCCCGAAAACCCCGATTATCTTTTCGCCCTGTGCAAAGTCGGGAAAATTCATGAAAAGCGACTTAATACCGGCCGGACTGAAAAATATCATCATCTCATACTTGTCAAGGTTCAGAAATGTCATATCCTCCGCAACCGTACGGTACATGATGGCTTTTACGTAATTGATTTTATGGTGGTCGAGCAGATCCGATAACTCATTGTTGTGATCCTCGTTGCACGGAAGAAGATATTTTTCCGTCTTGTGCTTACGGATAATATCAACCAGGTCGGAAATCTCCTGCCCGCTGAAAAATATCTTGCGCTTCCGGTATTGGATGTACTTCTGAAGATAATAAGCAATGGCTTCCGAAGAACAGAAATACTTCATGGTCTCCGGAATTTCCGTGCGCAGCTCCGCCGCAAGTCTGAAAAAATGATCAACGGCATGCTTGCTCGTGAAAATTACACCAGTGTGATCGTTCAGCCTCGTCTTGTTCTCCTTTCTGAAATCGATTGAACTTAATCCTTCAATTTTAAAGAATTTGAAAAAATCAACGTTCAGATTGTACTTTTTAATGACATCAAAATAGGGAGACTTCTCCAGATCAGCTGGTTTGGGCTGTGAAATCAGGACATTCTTAACTTTCAATTTGATTGCAATTTACAATTTGACTTAGGATGAACTCTTCCGGTTGTTATCGCAATTGCTTACCAATCAACCATTGTGTAAAACTTATACACAGCAAGCAACGGTAAAATTTCGAGGGTGCAAAGATACAAAATAATAAACACAACCGAAAACGTTTGCGATCCTCCGATAACGGAAATACTTCTGATCAAGCGCATGCAGTAAACAAGAATGAGTAATCCGATAATACTGTATAGCAGAGGCTTGTAATCCATAAAATGCCAGGCAGTTATTAAAGGAAACAGTACCAATCCGGCCGCCAGGCTGTAGATGAGTGCCGAAACCAGGTACTCGTCACTCAGTGACTTTGCGCGGAACAAGATGCCGATTGCTTTTATGGTTGCCAGTTTCAAAAACCAAAGAATGGTAATTGCAGCCGTTATCAGGAGAAAAACCAAAGGCAGCGCCCGTATTCCCAGTAATCCGGCAATCCGGGTGCCGGTCAGATTGAACACAGCAACCGACAGGCCAGCTATGAATACAATCCCGAGCCCGAACGTTACCCTCTCACTTGTCAGATTGCCTTCGCGCAACAGCTGATTCACATGGTGACGGCCGTATACCGATTTAAACAACTGCCTCAGCCGTCTGGGATAGGAATATCTGACCCAGGCCAGTATTCCTAGGCAAACTATTATGAATAACGTAAGCCAGTCGTACTGTACCACCGTTCGCGTCAACGGTTCTATCTTCACGGCAGGGCGGACACCAACGCTAAGAAAGGATGGCGTGTTGTATGGCGAAACGACTTCCGCTTCCGGTTTTTCCGTTACTGGCAACACAATGTCTTTTAACTCAAACCTAAAAACCGTGTCGGGCAACGAAGGGTTAAGACTGTCGCGCAGAAAATGCATGTAACCGACAATCGTGTCATTAACCGACACAGTGTCAGGCTTCTGCATGAAAAATGAAGCGGTTGATTCCTGCCCGGACATCTGGGGAGTTTGTGTTGCCATCCGGATGGCAAAATTACGCCATTTTTTATTACAGTTTCCTGCATCTGAACGATGCTGCATTTCATTTTTAGCGGCACATCGCCTTCAAAAACCCATCCTTACTCAGTTTTTTCCGTTCAAATTGCTGCTCCCCGCACTCCTGAATCTGTATTTCGTCACGTTTTGGTTTTCAATGAGAAAAATGGCAGTTTTACTTAGGAACACATCCTATTAAATTCTACATTTGCCGCACGATTTCAGCGCGCAGACAATTAACTTTTAAATACTTGAATAATATGTCATTGATGAATGCTATCCGGGCAAAAGCACAGCTGCTCGACAAATGCATTGTGCTTCCCGAGGGTGCCGAAGAACGAACGCTTAAGGCTGCGGACATTATACTGAAGGAACGGCTGGCCAGGATCATCCTGATCGGAAGTGAGGCTGAGGTCCATGGTAATGCAAATGAATGGGGACTGCAGAATATTTCGCAGGCCAGAGTTATTAATCCCGAAAGCAATCCCGAACGGCAGAAATACGCCGACATGCTTTTTGAGATCAGAAAGAACAAAGGTATGACATCCGAAGAGGCCTTCCGCCTTGCCGGAGATCCCCTGTATCTGGCAACCTTGCTGATCAAGGCCGGAGAAGCCGACGGTGAGGTGGCAGGAGCCATTAATGCTACCGGCAACGTGCTGAGGCCGGCATTTCAGATTGTGAAAACCATGCCCGGAATCAGCGTTGTTTCAGGCGCTTTTCTTATGATTTTCAAGGACAACCCCACCGTACCCGGCGATATTCTGGTCTTTGCCGATTGTGCCGTTCATCCCGATCCTACGGCTGCTGAACTCGCTGAAATAGCCATCTCAACCGCTCATACGGCCAAAGCCATCGGAGGTCTGGAACCCCGCGTAGCCATGCTCAGCTTCTCCACAAAGGGAAGTGCCAGCCATGCGCTTGTGGATAAAGTGGTGGAAGCTACCCGTATCGCCCGTGAGAAAGCACCGTGGCTGCAAATTGACGGCGAGCTCCAGGCCGATGCAGCAATCGTTGAATCGGTAGGACTCCTTAAAGCACCCGGAAGTACCGTTGCCGGGAAAGCCAATGTTCTGGTATTCCCCGGACTCGAAACCGGAAATATTGCCTACAAACTGGTTCAGCGGCTTTCGGGAGCCGAAGCCATCGGACCTGTACTCCAGGGAATGGCCGCCCCCATCAACGACCTGTCGCGCGGATGCTCCGTTAGCGATATCGTAAACCTGGTCGCTATCACGGTAAATCAATGCGGTGGTAACTGATTCGAAAAAATTCGTAACACATAATATTGAATTCACATGTCAGAAAGATTGGAAGATTTTAGCCTGGGTAAATCAATGCAACCCAAAGGCAGCATCCAGAAAGTGGGTGTTGTGGGATGCGGTGCCATGGGCCAGGAAATTGCGGTACTCATCAGTCAGTCAGGCATCGATGTTGCCTTTATCGACGTCTCCGATGACCGTATTTCTGAAGTTATGATGCGCATCGAAAAACAACTCGATGAGCGCATCAGTAAATGGGGACTTACAGCCAGCGAGAAAAAACTTATTTTGTCAAGAATCAAGGGGTCTACCGATTATTCAAGCCTGTCGGATTGCGACATTGTTTTTGAAACGGTAAATTCCAAAAAGAAAGGAACCAGCCTTGAGCTTCGGCAGGAAATTTTTAAAAAAATTGAAGCGGTGGTGCGCCCCGATACGGTAATTGCATCCAATACTGCTACTCTTATGATCTCGGAAATCTCTTCCGTACTCAAAAATCCGGGCCGGGCCATGGGTCTTCATTTCTATTCACCCGTCAGCAAGGTTAAAATTATTGAATCGGTACGTTCGGTTTATACCACCGATGAAACCTTTGGCATCGTTAATAAGCTCGCTCTCCTAATCGGTAAGAAGCTTATACGTGTAAACGAATCGGCCGGAAATATCAGTACCCGTATGCTGGTGCCGCTGATTAACGAAGCCTGTGAAATACTCATGGAAGGCGTTGCTACCGTCTCCGATATCGACGAAACGATGAAGGAAACCAGCGGCCTTCAGCTCGGCCCCTTTGAAATGGCCGATAAAATCGGACTCGACAAAGTGTTGAAATGGATGGAAAATCTCTACATCGAATTCGGCGAACACAAGTATAAGCCGTCCCCCGTTCTCAAGCGCATGGTAAGAGCTAATCTTGTCGGCCGCAGGGTGGGTGAAGGATTTTACCTGTACCAGGGCGAAAAACGAATGCCCAAGCAGGGTTCCATCACCAACCTCGGAAGAGCCTGATCCCGGAACCAAAATTGGATACTACCGGCCGCTTAAGGCAGACATTTCCGGATTGCAACCGGCAATGGTATCCCACAAACAGGCTCATCCGGTTTATTTACAGAGGAAAAATTAAATTGAAGTACAATGAAAATTATTGTTCTGAACTGCGGAAGTTCATCCATTAAATATCAGCTTTTTGACCTTCCTTCAAGGGAAGTGCTGGCAAAAGGCCTGGTCGATAAAATCGGCCTTAAAGGTTCGCTTATAAAGCATTCACGCAACGACGGCACCGAGGTTAAGCTGGAAGGAGAAATTCTTGATCACCAGATTGGTATCGAATACCTCCTAGGCATCCTCATTAGTGAAAAATACGGCAGCATCAAAAATCTGGAAGAGATTCAGGCCGTCGGACACCGCGTTGTTCATGCCGGTGAAAAGTTTAACGGCAGCGTTTATATTACTCCCGAAGTGATAGCTGCACTCGAAGAGTGCATCGATCTGGCTCCGCTCCATAACCCGCCCAATCTCAAAGGTATATACAGCATCACTAAACTGTTGCCGCATGTGCCCCAGGTTGGTGTGTTCGATACAGCGTTCCATCAGACCATGCCCGATTTTGTGTATCTCTACGGTATTCCCTTTTCGCTTTATGAGAAATACAAGATCCGCCGCTACGGTTTCCACGGATCCAGCCATCGCTACGTTTCCAAGAGAGCAGCTCAGATGCTTGGTAAAAAGCTGGAGGATATCCGGGTTATTACCTGCCACCTGGGCAACGGAGCTTCCATCGCTGCCGTAAAAAACGGCAAGTCGCTCGATACTTCAATGGGTATGACACCGATTGAAGGACTTATGATGGGTACCCGTACCGGTGACCTTGACATTGGAGCTTTTATCCAGATTATGAATAAGGAAGAGCTTGATATTACCGTTGCAAATACGCTTGTGAACAAACACAGCGGTATGCTCGGCGTCTCCGGTGTTTCTTCCGATATGCGCGATGTTGAAAAAGCAGCTGAAGAAGGAAATGAACGCGCAAAAGTTACCCTTGAAATGTACTACTACCGCATCCGTAAATACATCGGAGCATATGCCGCTGCCATGGGCGGTGTTGATGCAATCGTATTCACCGGAGGTGTTGGCGAAAACGATGCCCTTACCCGATACAAAACAACAGCGGAAATGGAATTTATGGGTATCCGATTCGATCAGGAAAAGAATAAAGGCCTCAGAGGAAAGGAAGCCGTTCTTTCGACCCCCGAATCTGCAGTCAGCATAATGGTTATTCCTACCAACGAAGAACTTGTGATTGCCGAAGATACTTACGAAATTGTTACAAACCTGAAGTAAAAAAACCAGGTGTGATGAAAATTAAGGCTGCTTGCGGGCAGCCTTTTTTTAACTTCAGACAGACTGATTTCCGGAAATTTTCGTCTGGCATTTTTATGCAAATATGCGGACAAAAAAAGGAGAAGCATACTGCTTCTCCGGTTCTTATAATTCAGCCTTACGACCGCTCTATTCCATTTCAGCAAGCATTTCGTCGGTGAGTTCAAGGTTGTGAAACACATTATTTATGTCGTCGTCGTCCTCAAACAGGTCAATCAGTCTCAGTATCTTTCTTGCGGCTTCGCTGTCGACCTTAACGGTATTTTTCGGAATTCGCTGAAGCTCTGCGTTCTCGGGTTCGATGTTCATCTCTTCCAGCTTTTTCACCATAGCGCCAAAGTCTTCCATTGCTGTGGTAACAGTAATGATGTCCTCCTCAAGCTGAATGTCTTCAGCTCCGGCATCAATCACCTCCATTTCAAATTCATCCATGGTGATGCTGCCTTTCGGGATGGTAAATATTCCCTTCCGGTCAAATAAAAATGCAAGGGATCCGTTGGTACCCAGACTTCCGCCGAACTTGTTGAAATACGACCGGATGTTGCTGATCGTACGCTGCATGTTGTCGGTAGTGCATTCCAGGTAGATGGCTACCCCGTTGGGTGCATACCCTTCGTAAGTGGCTTCCTGGTAGTTGGCGGCATCTTTGTCTGATCCTTTGTTGATAGCACGGAGTATGTTGTCTTTTGGCATACTGGCACCCTTGGCATTGGCAATCGCCAGCCTGAGCCTGGGATTACCGTCCGGATCGGGACCCCCCTCTTTTACGGCAACAGTAATTTCTTTGATAATCCGTGAAAAAATTTTGGAACGTTTGGCATCAAGTGCTCCCTTTTTACGCTTGATAGTCGACCATTTATTGTGTCCTGACATATACCTGGTTTTGTTTGTATTACGATGACCGGCAACTATATACAATGCCGCCCTGATGTTATTCGGGTTGTAAAAATACGATTTTTTCTTAACCTGAAATTGGCTCAGGCTTTTAAACCCGACTTTAATAACAGGTTAATCGTTGATTATGAATTATTTTGCTCTGCATTAGCGGGTTATTTTACTGTAAATTTTACAACCCGGCCGAATGGGGCGACAGTTAAAGCCGAAAATGCTGCCCCCGGTCGGGAGGCAGCATCGGGCAGACCACAGCGTCTTGATTTTACCAGCTTGCAAGTGTAATACCAAGTGCAAACGGATAAAGTTCGGGGCCGCGGTTGTTCTTGAAAAGGGTATTCAGTGAATAGTTTCCGTAAAGATTGAATTTACCCCAGCCAACGCGTACCATCAAATCGTATTTGAAAGGATTCAGGTGGTAGTCTCCCGGATCTTTGTCTTTCTTCTTACGTCCGTCGTCCTGATATACGAGTTTGGTATGTGAGCCGATGCGTAGTCCGGTTTCTATACCTGCACCGATATGGAAGGAGTTTTTCTTCGAATAACGGTTGGTTTGATATTCAATCAAAAGAGGAAGGTTCAGGTAGTTGACTACGAGCTTACTCTTTGAATAATCTCTGGGCGCATAAAAATCGTAAGCATTTATAATGTCGTTGCCGATTTTTTCAAGTACCACATGGTTGTCGAAACGGTAGTTTCTCCATTCAAATCCCAGTCCGGTTGTGAGTCCGAGCTTGTTCGAAATAATGTTGAAGTTCTGCTCAAGGAAATTAAGTTTTACATTGATCGACTTTTCCATCCTGAGATCGAGAAATTCATAGTTTTCGGGTAGGTCGAATCCGTTGTTGCTGTTCAGAAATCCGTTGACTCCCAGATCGAAACCACCCCAGTGCCCGTCGTAGCGATCCTGGCGCTTACGTCTGAATTGAACATTTCCGTCGTCGTCCACTTCAAGTTCCGATCCGCCTATCGTTACTTTGTTGGGATTTCCTTCCTGAACAATAACTTTTACATTGCCGATGTTTACAATGGTCGAATCGCCATTGCTTTTAGTTTCTATTTGCGTGCTGTAATCTTCACCAGGCCCGTTTCCGGGGTTCTGAGGCGTGATTGTAACAGAAGCATTCGAGGGAACGCTTATCATCTGGTTGTTGTCGAAATAGGATAATGAGCCGGCACCGCTGAGTCTGGCTGTTATTTCTTCACTGGCGAAAATTTTAGCTTTGGCGGCTCCGCTTACCTTGGCGAGTGATTTTAAGGTTTTCAGCTGAACGGCATTCAGATTGGCAGCGCCTGAAACATCCAGGTTGTGCAATGAAGCATTTCCGGCCAATTCTACTTTAGCGGCACCGCTCAGCTCGCTTCTAAGGGATTCGGTATCAATGTCCAGTTTAACTTTCGAAGCACCACCGGCAACGATGTCCATGGTGCTGACCGATATGCGTCCGTCCGATTCAATTCTGGCCGCTCCGCTAATGTCAATCTTGTCAAATCCCGGAGCTTGTACATATACTCTGAGGGCTGTGGGATTTTTCATGCCCATGGAGTTTATGTAAAGGCGGTTGTTCTCAACCAAAGTTTCTATTTTATCCAGAAAGTTGTCGTCGGTTTCCACGGTAACCCTGTAGGCGCTGTCCTGTAAAATCTTTATGGTGAAAGCACTTCCTGCTTCAATTTCACTGAATGGAGGCACTTCTCTGTCCTGTGTTACCAGTCGCCCGCTGGCGGATTGAGCTGATACTGTGTGTCCTGCCGTAATCAGAAGTAGTGCCAGCGCATAATTACGGATTCGTTTGGTTGTAGTTTTCATGGCTTGAGTGTTAAGACGTTTTGTTTTGTGACGGCTTTTCCGTTCTGAATGTTACACCCCAGCGATTTTTTTAATATTTTATCCCGGTGTCACGGGCGTAGATTGCTGGTTAAGCCTCACGGCAGTAAGTAAATGGCAGATTTTTAAGGAAGTTATTGATTTCGCTTCAGCGAATAGGCAATTTCTCCGTCGAGGAGCCTGATATTTCCGGTTTTTCCTGTGGCATCAACCTCGCGTTCCAGCTTTACATCGTTGTCGGTCAATAGATTGTATCCCTGTATTCCCAGATCGGCGAGCATCCATCCGTTGACCGATCCGGGTACCTGTGTAATTACCTGCGTGCCGCCTCTGAGTATTCCGGGCAGCCGGCGTCCTAAACTGAACTCCCTCCTGTCTGTATATACATCGGGTATTTCTTCCTGAGCTGTAAGTAGTTGTTGAGCCAGCCGAATGTCGTTGTACATTGGTGAAAAATCGTTGCGTACAACCGGACTGTTTTTGGTTGTATTATAACTGAGAATTCCGGATTTCAGGGGCTGTTTTGGCGATATTTCACCGGTCAGCCGGATGCTGTGCTGAGAGGCAGTGGAGAAGGTAAGAGCTTTCACTGCTTCGGCCTGTTCCGTATGGGCAACGCGTTTGTCCTGTACAGGTAAAACCGCTGTTTCATCCGGAAGCTGAGGCTTCTCTGCTTCAACGGCAAGGGGTGTTTCTATTCCTCCTGCCATGCGGGTAATGGCATCCTCGTTTATTGGTTCAAGACGCCAGAAAACGGAGGCCAGTATAAGAACGGAAGCTGCTACGGCTGCGCGCCAGATAAAGGTAATACGTGCTGTTGGGATTTGCTTTTTGAGGGCTTTTTTCCCTGGAAATCCTGCCGCGCGGGATGCGCTTAACCGGCTGAGTCCGAAAAGCCGGAAGGCTTCCTTGTGCCCGGGATTGGATGAAATATAATTTTCAACGGCTTTTTTGCCTGCGGCATCAAGATCGCCTTCGTAATATGCAATAAAATAAGTGGAATGATTTTCCCCGCAGATGTTGGCTGCTGATGCATCGAAGGAGGATTTCAGCAGTTCTTTAAAGGGGTATGTTTCCTGCACGCTGTTGAAGGATAGCGGAACCCCGGCTCCCCCGGCTTCTTCCTTAATATCCGGATGCTGTTCCAGAAATAAAAGCAACTCGGCGGTTACCAATGCATCCAGATTACCGTCGAGGTAATCGATGAGAAATTCCTCATAATTATGCCTTCCTATTTTTTCTTTCTTCATGGTATGAGGTCTTTTCCTTTTAAAGTACGCGGTCGAGACTGCCGATGTAGTTTTTTAAGGCTACTCTGCCCCGGTAAATGTATACCTTAACCTGTGACGCACTCAGTCCGGTGATGGTGCCGATTTCGTCGTATGAATACCCTTCATAGTCTCTCAGGGTTATTACGGCTTTCTGAATCTCCGGAAGGGTTTCAAGCGCCTGGTTGATGATCTCATGGAGGTCGCTGAATCCATGGTCGGTATGAAGGATATCTATTCGCGATTCGTCAAGCCTGCTGGTTCTGCTTGCTCTCCTGATGTCGTCAATCATGGTGTGATAGGCCGTGGTAAAAAGGTAGGATTTTGCTTTTTCAGCCGCAATTTCACCAGCCTTCTCCCACATCTTGAAAAATGAATCCTGCACAATGTCGCGTGCACGTTCCTCATCCCCCAGATTTCTGAGTATGAAACGGTATACGCCATCGGCGTGAACGTCAACACATTTATTGTACTCGGCTGCTGTCATCTGCCCGGATTATTTTCAGTCGGTATCATCTTAGACCTGTTTGCATCTCTTTTTGTTACAGCACCCGACCGCAATTATTAAAAAAAATCGGGAGGATAAAGGAGATTTCTTGCTAAACACCGAAAGGTAAAGATACGCAATTTTGATCTTTTCATGCCGTTTTACTTAATTAGTATGCACGAAATCAAGTATATAGAATGGTGTTAATTGGCGATTTACCAATTCTGCCAGTCCGATTCAGTTACCGGTGCCCGGAGAAAATCATCGGAAATACATCAAAACACTTATTGACAAACGATTCCGGAGTAAGTACATTCCTCTGCCTTTACTTTCACTGGTTCATTCTGGTTATTGAAGAAGGGATGATTCTTGGAATAATCTGTTCCTCAATCTCCTGTTCTTTTTTTCTGCCGATGCAGGTTTGTGATGGATCCGGCACTTTTTATACTGGTTAATAACGGTTTTCGATGCCTTTCGGAAAGGATCTCCATCTGTCTGCACAAAAAACAAACAGACTGGTACCGCGGGTTTGCTTTTTCATAATGGGAAAATTGCGGTTACTTCCGGGTCTTTCCGCGATTAATCTTTAAATTTGTTCTCCTGCTAATACAACTACCTGAGGAAAATTTCATGAAGAATCCGAAAACCAGTAATTTGCAAAATGCAGGGAGTCAGAATGAGTCTGCCGGTCCTACTGCGCCACAATCCCTTTATTTATGTTATTTTGATGCTGAAGGATCCGCGATACGTCAATCTTTCGGCTGCACCGGCACTCAATCACACGAAAACGATCCGGGAGGTATAATCTCCGATTGCCTGAGACATGCCATCGGCCGTCTGAACGAACATTCGCGCAACATGGCCGTCATTAATTCAAATGAGCCTGAAAGTTCTGTTGAAATGGTGGAATATAAAGGTATAAAGCGTAGCTATCTTGTAGACCGCTTTCCGCTTTTGAAGATGCCTGAAGGCGGAATGCTGCTGAGTATACGCGATGTTTCTGCCATTTTTTCCGTTGCAGGCACGGATACTTCGAAGGACTCCGGTATTGGCGCGGGTGCAGATCCCGCTGCGGATGTCTTCTTTGTTATCGACAATAAGGGCGATCTAACGTTTTTAAGTCCTTCGGTTGAGATGCTTACGGGCTACCCGGTGAACGAGTTAATCGGTAATCCTGCAATAGGGATTTCTGATCCGAAAGCGGTCGAAACCATTGCCAGCCTGAAGTCGGCATTTTCTATTCTTATTGGAAAAACAGGGCTTTCGGCAGCTGATTTAAGGCCCCTGCATTACAAGCTGGCATTTACACGTAAGGATGGTGCTCAGCGTTGGGTTGAGATATCCGCATCCCCTTTCACGAATGCCAGCGGTGAGTTTCACGGTATCCACGGGATGATCAGGGATATTACGGACCGAAAGGTAAAACAGGATCAGATCAAAACTACGCTGGAACACGAACGCGAGCTGAGTGAGGGGAAATCGCGTTATATTTCAACGGTATCGCACGAATTCCGTACACCCCTATCCATTATATACAGCAATCTGCAACTTCTTGAAAAATATCGTTTTGAACTCGATCAGGAAACCATTCACGATGCATTTGAGTTAAGCCGGATGGCTGTGAAATCGCTGTTGCGTCTGCTCGATAAGGTTACCATTATCGATGCTTCGGGAAAAGGGAAGCTCGATTTTAAACCCTCCGAAGTGAAGCTTGGAGTAATCTGCCGGAAGATTGTTGATGAGGTAAATGAACTTGAATTCGTGCCCGATCGCATCGTTCTTTCAATTGAAGATGAAGATTCGGTTGTGTGGATTGATGAAAACCTCTTCCGCCATATTTTCATAAATTTATTGCAGAATGCGCTGAATTACTCGGAAAAGAAGCAAAAGGTGACTTTTACAATAAAACAGGACACCTCCGGATTTGTTACATTTGTTGTAGCCGATCAGGGGATAGGAATACCGGAACAGGACAGGCAGTTTATCTTCGAACCGTTTTACAGGGCCGGAAATTCCCGTCAGTTTAAAGGTTCAGGTTTGGGACTTGCTGTTGTAAATGAATGTCTTAGCCTTCACAAAGGCAGGATTTTTCTGGATAGCGAGCCCGGACAGGGGAGTACTTTTACCGTAATTTTACCCATAGATATAAACGAATAAGCGATCGATTTAACCGATACAATTATGGCAGCCAACGAAAATCAAAATGTAAAAATCCTTCTGGTTGAAGACGATAAGGCACTGGCCATCACCATTTCCAATTTGCTCAGAGTTAAGGGATATGAAGTTACTCATGCCGGCGATGGAGCTATGGGAATCCAGAAAGCATTCGAGATTTTGCCCGATCTTATACTGTGCGATATTTCCATGAATGAGATAAACGGATACGATGTTTTTAACGTACTGAAGGAAAGCTCGGCTACTGCCATGATTCCCTTTGTTTTTCTCACAGCCAAGTCGGAAATCAAGGATATACGATTTGGTATGCAGCTGGGAGCCGATGATTACATTGTTAAACCTTTTGAGTACGATGAGTTGCTGACTTCCATCGCCACCCGACTGCACAAAGCCGAAGCCCATCGCAAAGCAAATGAAGAGAAGTTTATCGCTCTTTCGATGATTTCGCCCTACGGTATATATATTTATCAGGGACACCGGTTTATTGAAACCAATCCGAGTCTTTCAGCAACCCTGGGCTACTCCCGCGAGGAGCTTTTAAACATGGGATTCGAAGATATTATTGCTGAAAAGGATAAGGCTTCGGCTATGGAAAAAATCAACCGTTGTCTGAGGGGCTTCGAAAAGGATATTCATATCCGGTTCAAGACGATTCATAAGGATGGAAGCCTTATTAATACGGAACTGTACGGGATCGAAGGCCTTAAGGTAAAAGGCCGTACCAGTCTGCTTGGTACCCTGATTGCCAGTAAGCCGGATGTTGCCGAGGACCAGGATATTGAAGGGATTACCATCAATGAAATAGAAGAGTTTGAGAGAGCTGTTGATCTGCTGGCCGGTAAACGTACCTATGTTTCAACCGAACTGATTAACAAGCTGATTTCCGTCTTCCGTGATAATGAATCGTTGCGTGAAAAGTCAGCCGAGGATACAATTTCCTTTTCGGAACGTGAACTTGAAGTTCTTGAGCTTGTCTGCAAGGGCCTGTCGACAAAGGAAATCGCCGATAAGCTGTTTATCAGCAGCCGTACCGTAGAAAAACACCGGGCCAATCTAATGGTGAAGACGGACGCAAAGAATATTATAGAGGTCATAATATACGCGGTTAAGCATAAGCTTATCGACCTATAGATTGCGAAAATGGAAAACCCGGATTAATCGAGTTTGAGTACAGCGAGGAATGCGGACTGTGGAATTTCAACGTTGCCGACCTGGCGCATGCGTTTCTTGCCTTTCTTTTGTTTTTCAAGCAGTTTGCGCTTACGCGTAATATCTCCACCGTAACATTTTGCGGTAACGTCTTTACGGACAGCTTTTACCGTTTCACGAGCTATAATTTTAGCGCCTATGGCCGCCTGAATGGCGATGTCAAACTGTTGCCTCGGAATCAGCTCTTTCAGCTTTGAGCACATGCGTTTACCGAAGTCGTAAGCGTTGTCGTGATGGATAAGGGTAGAAAGAGCGTCGACCGGTTCGGAGTTGAGGAGAATGTCGAGGCGAACGAGTTTTGCCGGCTGGTAACCGCTTACGTGATAGTCGAAGGATGCATACCCTTTTGAAATGCTCTTCAGTTTGTCGTAGAAATCGAATACAATTTCGCCCAGAGGCAGCTCCATGGTAAGCTCAACCCGGTCGCTGGTAAGATAAACCTGGTTTTTCAGGGTCCCGCGTTTCCCGATACATAGGTTCATTACGGTGCCGATGTATTCCGATTTCGAGATAATTTGTGCCTGAATGTAAGGCTCTTCGATAAAGTCAATATAATTTGCGGGAGGCAAGCCGGAAGGGTTGTGAACGTCAATAACTTCACCCCTGGTGGTATGTGCTTTGTAGGATACGTTGGGTACGGTCGTAATCACATCCATGTCGAACTCCCGGTCAAGACGTTCCTGTATAATTTCCATGTGCAGCAGTCCAAGAAATCCGCACCGGAATCCAAAGCCCAGTGCGGCCGATGATTCGGGTTCAAAGACCAGGGAGGCGTCGTTCAGTTGCAATTTTTCCATTGAAGCGCGCAATTCTTCGTAATCATCGGCATCAACCGGATAAATACCCGCATAAACCATGGGTTTTACATTGGTGAATCCGGAGATGGCGCTTTCGCAGGGTCTCTTCACATGTGTGATGGTATCGCCGACCTTAACCTCCCGGGAGGATTTGATGCCGGAGATAATGTATCCTACATCGCCGGCGCTGAGCACGTCTCGTGGCTGCTGTGTCAGTTTGAGGACACCGATTTCGTCGGCATTGTATTCTTTGCCGGTGGCAAAAAACTTGACGAAATCGCCCTTTCTGATCTGGCCGTTCATGATTCTGAAATAGGCAATAATCCCGCGGAAAGAGTTGAAAACGGAGTCGAAGATAAGAGCCTGCAACGGGGCCTCCGGATCTCCCTGCGGAGAAGGGATGCGTTTGATGATGGCATCCAGGATTTCATCGACACCCTGACCCGATTTACCGCTAGCGCGGATAATAT
Source organism: Bacteroidales bacterium (assembly GCA_022837485.1). Classification (GTDB taxonomy): domain Bacteria; phylum Bacteroidota; class Bacteroidia; order Bacteroidales; family Lentimicrobiaceae; genus Lentimicrobium. The sequence goes on along the minus strand of JALHHH010000009.1, from coordinate 2,018 downwards.
CTTCAGGTTTGCAGCCAATCAGGTCTATTATTTGCTCTTCCACTTCCTCGGGCATGGCATTATCCATGTCCATCTTATTCATGACCGGAATAATCTCAAGGTCGTGCTCAAGTGCGAGATAAAGATTCGAAATCGTTTGAGCCTGAATCCCCTGTGTTGCATCAATGATCAGTAGTGCACCTTCGCAGGCGGCTATTGAACGTGAAACCTCGTACGAGAAATCCACATGGCCCGGGGTGTCGATCAGGTTAAGTTTGTAAGATTCGCCACCGGATTCGTAAGTCATTTGAATTGCATGACTTTTAATGGTGATTCCTCTCTCCCTTTCGAGATCCATATCGTCGAGTACCTGATCCTGCTGCTGCCTGTCGGAAAGCGTTCCTGTATATTCAAGCAGACGGTCGGCAAGTGTGCTCTTGCCGTGATCGATATGTGCTATAATGCAAAAGTTGCGCGTCAGTTTCATCGGTGCAAATTTACGTCGAAATACCTTTTGTTCATCAGGCCATTTAATCTATGTACAAATATAGTTTGGTCGCAATCGATTGCGCTGTTCACGAGCGAAAATGGTTTTTGTAAATTATCATAATCTGCATGCGTAATATATTGATAAACAATTATTAAGCCGTATAATAATCCGGGTTCTAAATTTTTTTGTCAGGTAATTTTTGCTTAACTTTGCAGCGAAATAAGAATGATTTTTTTTCACTTAAACCAAATAGAAATGGCAAAAATCAAGTTAGCGATCAACGGATTTGGCCGCATTGGAAGAAATGTTTTCAAACTTGCACTTGAGCGCGAAAATATTGAAGTTGTGGGGATTAACGACCTCACCAGCACCAAGACCCTCGCCTACCTTCTGAAATACGACTCCACCCAGGGAAAATTCCCCGGAAAGGTTGATTTTGACGAAACTTCATTAATTGTTGACGGCGTTAAATACCCCGTTTCTGCCGAACGCAGCCCCGCAAGTATTTCCTGGGCTTCTACACCCGATGTTGTGGTTGAATCGACCGGCGTTTTCCGTTCAAAGGAAAGTCCAAAAGGCGGATACGGCGATCATCTGAAAAATGGAGCAAAAAAAGTTATCCTCACGGTTCCCTCCAAAGATACCATCGACCGCACCATTGTTCTTGGTGTGAACGATCACGACCTGAAAGATACCGATCAGTGCATTTCAAATGCCTCCTGTACTACCAACTGTCTTGCCCCCGTGGCTAAGGTGCTGAACGACAGGTTTGGTATTGAGAACGGACTGATGACTACCATCCACTCATATACCAACGATCAAACCATACTGGATGCGCCGCACAGCGATCTGCGCAGAGCCCGCTCAGCTGCGGTTTCACAGATTCCCACCACCACAGGAGCTGCCAAAGCCGTTGGTATTGTTATTCCGGAACTTAAAGGTAAACTCGATGGCCTGGCGGTTCGCGTTCCTACCCCTACCGGTTCGCTGGTCGACCTGGTTGTTAACCTTAAAACCGAGGTTACCAAAGAGCAGATCAATGCCGCTATGAAAGAAGCAGCCGAAGGCCCAATGAAAGGCATTCTTGAATATACAGAGGATGAAATCGTGTCGGTGGATGTTATTCACAATCCTGCTTCATCCATCTTTGATGCAAAAAGTACTATGGTAAACGGAAAAACCGTTAAAGTCCTGTCGTGGTACGATAACGAGTGGGGCTACTCCGCACGCGTAGTGGATCTTGCTGAGAAACTTTTCTAATACATGTTTTCTGATGCATTCATCGAAAAGGCACCCCCGGGGGTGCCTTTTTGCATTTGTGCTTCAAATGTCACTTGCGCCGGTTTGTTCGGACAGGCTGAAGGCTGTATATGATAAACGAGGATTTATCTGAGCAGGTGAAGACTGTTGGTGAGCGTTCGTTTTACGACAACCTTTTCTGACGGAAGTTCAGGATTGCCAACGACTTCGTAAACATCGCACACATAATAATATACCCCTTCGGCACACTCCCTGTTGGTATTTTTATCGCGCCCGTCCCAGCGGATGG
>JALHHH010000145.1 GCA_022837485.1 Bacteroidales bacterium | reverse complement strand
CCTGGCATGATCTTTGCCAGCCCTGCGTCCCGGGATGAATTTGCCGGCCTTGCGTCCGCCGATGATCTTCGGCGCTATGCGTCTTACAACTCTTGTCGGAGAACGGAGAACCGTTGACAGGCTTCCTGTGAAGCAGCATCACTTCCCGACGAAGTCGGCATCACTTCCTCGGATGTTCTTCCCAGCATCACTTCTTAATTGTTCGCCGATGATCTTCGGCGCCTTGCATCTTGCAACTCTGCTCTTGTCGGAGGACTGTGGACCCTTGACGGTTGACTTGAGATATCTCCTGCGCAGTAGCACCGCTTATTGAAGTCTCTTTGACAGTTCATTTAACCGTTCCGGGGGTGTGATAGAATTTGCGTGAGGTGATACTATGCAAGACCTAGAAAACGTTATAGAAGCATTGCGTAAAAGCCTTCCCGAACTAAAAGATCGTTTTTCTGTTTCGAAGATAGGGGTTTTTGGCTCGTATGTGAAAGGAAATCAGAATGACGACAGCGACGTAGATATCTACATAGAGTTTGATAGGGTGCCTGGTTTAGAATTTGTGGAGCTCGCGGAGCAGCTTGAACGCATCGTACGAAAGAAGGTTGATTTACTAACTCCTCTTGGATTAAAAAGCATACGAAACGCCAGAATTAGGCAGGATATTGAGCAGTCGATAAAATATGTCTAAGAGAGAAACTACTGAGATCCTTGAGGATATAGTCGACAGCATAGATCGAATCACAGCCTATGCAGACAACATGTCATATGATGAATTTATGTCAGATTTGAAGACACAGGATGCAGTAATCAGAAACATTGAGATAATAGGAGAAGCAGCAAAACAACTCCCATATAGCTTCAGACTAGCCCACAGCGATATTCCGTGGAGAGCAATAGCTGGAACAAGAGACCGACTGATTCACGACTACTCAGGTGTCAACTATGACATAGTGTGGGCGGTCATTGTAAGTGACTTACCTTCTCTAAGAGCGGGGATACGTGAAATACTTCAGACTGAGGAAAACTGAAATGACTTCCGAACTTGATCTTCGCCTGTCGGGCGTCGATGCACAAGTTCAGCCATGGTGTGAAAATAATCCAAAGATGCAAAGAACCTCTGAATGCTGTAAGCGAAAATAGGGACTGATTGGCTCCTATGGTCTGTCCCCTTTTTCGCGTAAAAGGCAGAGATTCCAACCAGGATCTTTTTCGGGCGAACAACCGTTCGCCCCTACAAGAGAACTGCACAATCATATAAAATTGTCATCCCGTAGAGCCTGCCCCTAAATCCACCCACCTTGTCATCCCGTGGTGCTTTTGCACGGGATCTCGCATTCAAGAACCGCTTCGCGCTTAAGAACGAAACCCCGCTGAACGCTGTAAGCGAAAATAGGGACTGACGATTCTCCTCGCGTCTGTCCCATTTTTCGCGTAAAAGGCAGAGATTCCAACCAGGACCTTTTTCGGGCGAACGGCCGTTCGCCCCTACAAGAGAACTGCACAATCATCTTA
>JALHHH010000086.1 GCA_022837485.1 Bacteroidales bacterium | reverse complement strand
TTCTGTTTTACCGGCTCCTTTTCCCAATATTGGTGATACAGCATTCATCTGTAAGGGCGATTCCGTTGCGCTTGAATCTGATATTTTTGAATCCTACCTCTGGAGCAGTGGTGATACCACCCGAACAATTTCCGTTGCAGATACCGGCACTTATTGGGTAAAGGTAATAAATAGTTTTGGATGCTCAGGACGCGATTCCGTCAGGGTGGATTATTACCCCGCCCCCGTGGTGAGCGATTCAGTTTTGATCTCGCCTACTGCCTGTGGCGGAAGTACAGGAGCCATCAGGGAATTAACCATTACGGGTGTAGAACCTGTTTCTGTTTGGTGGTTAGACTCTTATGATAATCTTGTTGGCACTACGCTTGATATATACAACCTGCCTGCCGACTGGTACGCCCTTTGGGCAACAGATGGACGTGGATGTACCAATTTCATTCAAAAGTACTATGTTCCCGATGCAGGGAATGTACTTATCCATTCAGTTGATCATGAGCCTTCGTTCTGCGACAATAACAATGGTTCAATCATTATTAAAGCCGTAACAGGTTTGGGTGATATGCTTGCTTACTCTATACGCCAGGATGAGTGGCTTACCAATGAAGGCAATTTCACCAATCTGGAACCCGGCGAATATGTTGTAAAAGTTCGGGTTATCGACAGTACCGGATGTCAGGCAGTTTGGCCTGATCCTATTACCATTTCTAACGAACCGGGGCCTGTGGTTGACCACAGTACCGAACCTGAAACTGATAACAACCAGGATGGCACTGTTACGCTTACTGCAGATGGTTTTGGTAATTTAACCTACATCCTTTATGGAATAGTTCAGGATACAGGGTACTTCACCGGACTTGCTTCAGGCACTTACTATTACGAAGTGATTGACCAAAACGGCTGTTTTACCTCAGATAGTGTTACGGTTGGGCGTATTCAGGGATTTATTCTCTCGGCCATTGCCGGCAACGATACCATTTGTTTTTCGCCACAATTGCTTACAATTCCAGTAGAGGTTACCAATTTTAACGCGGTGAAAGCATTTGAAATTAGTCTGCGTTATGATGCCACAAAAGTATCCTGTCAAAACTATACCGGTTTAAACGATCAATTGGATGGATTGACAATTGAAGTGTTCCCCGCACTTGAACGGGTTGTGGCCTGGTGGACAGGCTCTTCCCCTGTTACTTTTTCAGCAACAGAACAGTTGTTTGAACTGGTATTTACAGCTAATGATACCGGTACCAGTCAGTTGGCATGGGATCAGACTGGGTTAAGCTGGTTTGAAGGAGAGAACGGGATGCTTGATAATGTTGAGTATTCAATTGGCGAAATGCAGGTTAATCCACCTGCCGGTATCAGCGTTAATCATTCAACGGTTTGTTGTGAAGGCGGAATTCTCACCATTGCACCATCAGTAGCAGGCACCCAACCTATTACATATCAATGGCAATTACCTGATGGCGGCACCGATAACAGGGATATGTTTATAAGTTTTGATGCGCGGCAGGAAAACTCAGGGAACTATGCTATTAAAATCACAGATGCACTCGGATGCCAGGATTCTATTATTGTAAATGCACGGGTAGTCCCCTTACCCTCCGCCAACTTCCCAACTATCAACGACACCATTCCCTTCGAACAACATTTTACCCTCGAAGCCACACCCGGCTACTTCAGCTATCAATGGAATACCGGCGATACCACCTACTACATAACCGGCACCGAAGAAGGCAGCTACTCAGTTATTATTCAGACCGAGGAAGGGTGCACCACTGTTGATTCCGCTTACCTGAAGAATGTTTACATGCAATTTTACTTTAATGTCCCCAACGCCTTCACCCCCAACGGTGATGGGCTGAACGACACCTTCCGGCCGGTTGCCACCGGAGATCTGATCAGGCAGTTCAGCATGGTTATTTACAACCGCTGGGGGCAACTGATCTACGAAACAACCAACCCTGCAGAGGGCTGGAATGGGGAGGATGCTCCGGCGGGGGTGTATAGCTGGGTGATCAGTTTTTCGGATATGGTGGGGAAGGTTGTGAAGATGAGGGGGAGTGTGGTGTTAGTCAAGTAACACCTTACCCCGATCGTGCATTTGTGCTTTTTGAAAAATTAATGCATATAATCAGCAGGATTTAACTCCCTCTACTCGGGCAGAGAGCTGAGGGGAGGTCGATTCACACCCATTTTTACAAACCGTTAACACAGGATTCCCGATATTTTATACTTTTGCAAAAAATCAGGAATTTATATGGACTTGAAAGAAATTATGGCCATCGGTGGAAAACCGGGACTTTATAAAATGGTTGCTCAGGCCAAAAACGGAATTGTTGTTGAATCAATCATCGACCAAAAGCGCATTCAGGCTTTTGCACACGACAAGATCAGCTCACTGGAAGAAATCAGTATTTTTACTGAAAACGAGGATCTGCCCCTGAAAGAAGTACTGAAAAAAATCTTTGAAAAACTGAAAGGTAAAACGACTCCGGAATTTAAAAACGACAATGCCGGACTGAAAGCTTTTTTTGGTGAAATATTGCCGGAATACGATAAAGAACGCGTTTATGTTTCACACATGCAAAAGGTCGTAAGCTGGTATAACCTACTGGTTGAGCATGATCTGCTCGACTTCGCCGAAAGCAATGAAACACCCGGAACCGGAGACCAACCAGCTTCCGCTGAATAATCTGCAAGTCCGTAAGCTTTACGGACTTTTTTTTTACTTTTACTTCACGATCCGGTATGGAATAAACTTAATGTCGAATCTGGATTAATTGGAATATGAACATTGAGTAACCATTAAGTTTCTACAGCCCGGCGCAATAAGCGATCCGACGAAAATCAGGAAAATCCAATGAAAAAGTACATACTCAATCTCAGGGTGCGCTCAAACAAGAGGCTGAACCAGAACCACAACCTGATTGAACTGGGATGTGATTCGCCTCTTCCATCCATGGTCCCCGGACAGTTTGCTGAAGTGCGGGTGGATGGTTCGCCCTCTACCTATTTGCGGCGGCCGTTTTCCATCCACCGGGTCGATCGCGGCGCCAATACTATGCATCTGCTTATAAAATCAGTCGGCGAAGGTACCCGGCATTTGTCGGCACTCAAAAAAGACGATATCCTGAACATTATGATGCCCCTGGGCAACGGTTTCACGCTTACGCGCAATTCGGAAGTACTGCTGGTGGGCGGAGGATGCGGTGTAGCTCCCTTATACTTCCTTGCAGAACAGCTTTTCAGACAGGGCAATAAGGTGAATATGCTTATCGGCGGCAAATCGGCGGGCGACGTACTGCTGGCCGACGATTACCGGGCGTTTGGCACTGTTTACGTCTCCACCGAAGACGGCACCCTGGGCGAAAAAGGTATGGTTACCGCTCACCCGGTTCTTGCTAAAAGGGTTCAGTCGTTCAGCAAAATTTATTGTTGCGGCCCCGACGGTATGATGCGGGCTGTAGCACATATCGCTGAAACAAACCATATCGACTGCGAGGTTTCCCTCGAAAACACCATGGCTTGCGGAATAGGCGCCTGCCTCTGCTGCGTGGTGGAAACACACAAGGGTAATCAGTGCGTCTGCACGGAAGGACCTGTATTTAATCCGAAAAAGCTTATAAACTGGACATCCGAAACCGAAACCGGATGCAGCCTCGATCAGTAATAAATATTCACCGGAATAATTTAAACATCAATCCATGCCTGACCTGAACGTTAAAATTCACAACCTAACGCTGAAAAATCCGGTACTGACTGCTTCCGGCACCTTTGGGTACGGCGAAGAGTTCGACGACTTCATCGATGTTAACACACTGGGAGGTATTATCGTTAAAGCCACCACCTCTAAACACAGGGAAGGAAATCCTTATCCCCGTATGGCTGAAACGCCAATGGGAATGCTTAATGCGGTAGGTCTGCAGAACAAAGGGGTGGACTATTTTGTGGAAAACATTTACCCTAAGCTGCTAAAATATAACAATTGCGTCATAGCCAATGTATCCGATTCAACCGTGGAAGGTTATGTTGAAGTAGCGGAGAAAATAAACCGCCTCGATCATATTCAGGCCATTGAACTGAACATCTCATGCCCCAATGTGAAAGAAGGGGGAATGGCATTCGGCACCAGCTGTCCTTCAGCAACTGCGGTAACCCGTGCCGTACGGGAAGTTTACGACAAAACCCTCATAGTAAAACTTTCTCCCAATGTAACCAGCATCACCGATATCGCTCTGGCAGTGGAAGAGGCGGGAGCCGATGCGATATCGCTTATCAATACCCTTCTGGGGATGGCCATTAACCCGGAAACAAGAAAACCGGTACTTTCCACCGTTACTGGCGGTTTATCAGGACCAGCCATAAAACCCGTCGCTTTACGAATGGTATGGCAGGTGGCTAAAGCCGTTAAGATCCCCGTGATCGGGATTGGGGGCATAGGTTCAGCCGCCGACGCCATAGAATTCCTTCTGGCCGGGGCTTCAGCCGTGCAGATCGGCACCGCCAATTTCGTCGACCCGCAGGTAACCACAAAAATCATCGCCGGCATCCAAGATTATCTTACCCGGCACAACATTCCGGATGTTAAAGAGCTGACGGGCGGATTGATTTTGTAATTTCCCGTAATGCAAAAAACTTAATCTGTCAGGGATTTGGCCAGAGGAGACACTTCATTGGCAACCTGACGGTTGAATTCAAATGCCAGGGACTGGTAATTTACCGCATCCACGATGGTACCAATGAAACAGATTCCGGCAGTAAAGAAGTACAGAATTCCCATTCCAATCTGACCGATAATAAAACGGTGGATTCCGGCTACTCCAAGCAAACCTACAAGACAGGTAAGAAGCACCATCTGCGGATCCTTGCGCCTGGCTCTGTATATGGATGCAAATTGTTGAGCCTGCTTGTCGCTCAAATCCTTAAGCAACATCTGAACGTGATTGAGTTCCATTCCCTGCAGTTCGGGGAGATGAAGAAGTACATTTGCCATGATGATCAATATTAAGATTAATAATAAAATACCGGTTTCCTGAAAATCGCCCAAACCCTCCAGAGGAGCACTGCTACAGCAAGAATCCCAAGCGGGTGAGCTTCAAACGATTGTATTACATCCCCACGAAACAGCCACGCTATGGAATGCCCCAGTCCACAACCCGGACAAAAACCGGAATTCACCATTTTTAAGGGACACAGACTGGCGTGCGTGTTTTGTGGCGACATTACAGCCATCAGCACCAAACCCGTAATCCAGACAAAGCCTTCAAATCGTTGCCGAAAATACTGCCATGCATGCTTTCGCGTAAATGGAATAGTACCGCCTTTCATACCACAAATGTAACCCTGCATTATAATTAACCCAAAATAATCTCAATGATGGGGCAAAAAAAGCAGGCGAAAGGCAATTAGCTGCGGTTAAACGGTAGCGATAGCCTTACCGGATGGGATGATTCTTCTCTTAAATTCAAAACAATTGCCAGTCTCACCTAATTACCTTACAGCCCCTTTAAGTCTTTATGGCAAAACCAAAAGCCGATGCCTGAGTGTTGACAAAAAATATTTCCCATGCCAATTAAACCAAATAATAATAATTGTATCTTTGCCGGCCGTTTTGAGGTCAAGTCTGGAAGGACATAAGGAAAATTTAACAATAATTTAACTTTCTGTATTTCAGCATTTCACGGAATTTTACCTTTTTTGAAGCCTCAAAAACCAACCCTTATTTTTAACACTTCAATCATCAAATGTCATTAACTAATCTAAGAAACATCGGTATTGCCGCGCATATTGACGCAGGAAAAACAACCACCACGGAACGGCTTCTGTATTTTACCGGAGTAAACCGTAAACTGGGTGAAACCCACGACGGTCAGTCGACCATGGACTTTATGAAGCAGGAGCAGGAGCGTGGCATTACCATTGCATCGGCTGCCATCAGCTGTTCATGGAACGGAACCCAGATCAATATCATCGACACACCGGGTCACGTTGACTTCACCATTGAGGTTGAGCGCTCGCTGCGTGTAATCGATGGAATGGTAGCTCTGTTCTGTGCAGTCGGAGGCGTTGAACCGCAAAGCGAAACCGTATGGAATCAGGCTGAGCGCTACAAAGTTCCGCGCATTGCATTCGTGAATAAAATCGACCGTACCGGTGCCGATTTCCACGATGTTATCAAGCAGATGAATGACAACCTTGATGCCCGTGCCATAGCTTTCCAGCTTCCGATTGGACAGGAAGATGAGTTCAAAGGAATTATCGACCTTATGAACTGTAAAATGTATACATTCAGGGATGCTGAAACCATTGTTTCGGAAATCCCCGATGAATTCAAGATACAGGCACGGGAGTTTAAGTCGCAGCTGGTTGAACGTCTGGCCGACTTCAACGAAGAAATTCTTGAACTCTTTCTCGAGGATAAAGATGTACCCTTCGAACTGCTGAAAAAGGCTGCCCGTGAAGCTACGCTCAAACTCCTGATTACTCCGGTATTTTGCGGGGCAGCTTACAAAAACAAAGGAATTACCCAGCTTCTCGATGCTGTGGTCGACTACCTCCCCTCCCCCGTCGATAAGGGCGCCGTGGTAGGAATGGACGTGGACGACCACGAAAAGGCACGCCACCGCAACCCCTCACCAAAAGAACCGTTTGCCGGACTGGCGTTTAAACTGATTCACGACCCGTATGTTGGTCAGCAAACCTTCGTCAGAATTTACTCGGGTTCGCTCAGAAGCGGGATGCAGCTTATGAATTCCACTAAAGGTAAGCCTGAGCGCATTGGCCGTATCCTTCGTATCCGTGCCAAAGACCGCGAAGAGATCAGCGAAGCAGGTCCTGGCGATATTGTTGCACTAATCGGACTCAAATACACCAAAACAGGCGATACCCTATGCGATATGGAACAACAACTCCATCTCGAATCCATCCATATTCCGCCCAGTGTAATTGAAATGAAAATCAACCCGGCCAGCCGCAAAGATCAGAGCAAACTCGGAGAAGCTCTTTCGAAACTTGTAAATGAGGATCCATCCTTCCATGCACGCTACGACGAAGAAACCGAAGAAACGGTAATCTCAGGAATGGGAGAACTGCACCTTGAAATAATCGTTGACCGCCTCAAAACCGAATTTGGTATTGATGTGGTTGTAGGTGAACCTGCTGTTGCATTCCGCGAAACCATAAGCCAGGAAATTGAGGTCGAATACCGCCACTCCAAACAAACGGGCGGCAAGGGTCAGTTTGCTCAGGTTCAGCTCCGCATCGAACCCAACGAAGGCAAAGGTTACGAATTTGTGGATAAAATCAAAGGCGCAGCTATCCCCGGCGAATTTATCCCCTCGGTCAACAAGGGCATTGTTAAAACCCTGGCCGATGGTGTACTCGCCGGCTTCCCCGTTGTGGATGTTAAAGTCGTTCTGCTCGACGGACAGTTTCACCCCGTGGACTCATCGGATTACGCATTCCAGATATGTTCCTCCATCTGTTTCAAACAGGGTTTTATGAAGGCAACACCTCTGCTGCTTGAACCGGTAATGAAAATTGAAATCAACACTCCCGACGAATACATCGGCGACATCACAGGCAATCTCAACAAGCGCCGAGGACGCATTGAATCAATGCGCCGCCACCGCAAAGGATCGCAGAAACTCAATGGATTTGTACCCCTGCAGGAGATGTTCGGCTATGCCACCACGCTCCGCAACCTTTCGAGCGGCCGGGCCAACTACTCCATGGAATTCTATCAGTATATGCCCGTAAGTAAATCCATCCAGGAAGAAACCCTGAAGAAAATTGCAGAAAAAAAGAGACAGGCCGAAAGGTAGGCTCAGTCTGCATCATTTCTTTTTAACAACGGGAGCTCCGGTAACAAAGAGCTCCCGTTTTTAATATGCCTTCAGTTAGCCATTACCCTGGTTTGGAAGAGAATTTTCCTTTATTTTGCAAAAAAAAAGGCATGAACGTACTGATTCTTGGTTCTGGTGGCAGGGAACACGCACTTGCATGGAAGATATCGCAAAGTCCTGAGGTTAATAAACTCTTTATCGCCCCCGGTAATGCCGGCACCGGACACAGATGGACGAACGTTCCACTGGGTATCAGTGATTTCGAAGGAATCAAACGCTTTGTACTGCAGCAGGGAATACACATGGTTGTTGTCGGACCCGAAGAACCGCTAGTCAACGGAATTTTCAACTTTTTCCGCGACGACGAACAACTCACGCATGTCAGCGTAATAGGTCCATCCAAAGAGGGAGCAAAGCTGGAAGGAAGTAAGGATTTTGCCAAGGCATTCATGTCAAAATACAGCATACCTACCGCTTCTTACCGCACATTTACT
>JALHHH010000008.1:105962-112212 GCA_022837485.1 Bacteroidales bacterium | reverse complement strand
CCTCCACGTATTCCCGCGCCGTGAAATTGCCCGGCTGGCAAAAAAGGCAGGAATCCCCGAACGCATCGGCACTACCGGCAGACTGTATCATTACCTCACCTGCAACCGCCTTACGAGACTTTCGAGGCGTAACAGTCCCTTGCATGAAGCCCAGCTTAACCTGCTGCTTGCCGGACAACTGCTCGGAAATACCATTCCGGAAACAGCAGCAATACCAAACTACTACGGTCTTTCCCGTTTGCATCCCCTTCCCGGAAGTTTTAGAAGGCTCCTCAGTCCTTCGCACATAAACCTAATTCTCCATCCCAAATCGAAAGGCAGTGCCAGGGAGTGGGGAAGTGAAAATTTTGCGAGACTTGCAAACGCACTTTCCAAAGAAAAATTCAGGATATTTGTAACAGGAACTGCTGCAGAAGGAGAATTGCTGAGGAAAGAAGGTTTCTTTGAAACTGCCGGAGAACTGACCGACCTTACAGGGACGATGGAGCTAAACGAGATGATCGCGTTTATTGCGGCCGCCGATGCACTTATTGCTGCAAGCACAGGTCCCTTACACCTGGCTGCAGCACTCGGAAAAACAGCTCTGGGCATATATCCGCCCATCCGGCCGATGCACCCCGGACGCTGGGCTCCGCTGGGACATAAAGCTGCATTTCTGGTGGCTGATAAGGAATGCAACGATTGTCGCAAAGGTGGTAAATGTCTGTGTATGACAGGCATCAGCCCCGAGAGTGTTAAACAAAAACTGGAATCCCTGCCTAACAGTAATCTACACTAAAACCCGGACATGGACGCAGGCAACGAATGGTTTGTTATCGTTAATCCCAATGCAGGACGCCGTAAAGGGGAGAAAGACTGGCTGGAAATAGCCCGTTTGATGAACGAGGCTGGACTCAGCTTCACCAACGTCTTTACCGAACACCCGAACCACGCCGTGCGCCTCGCCCGAAAACACATTGAAGCCGGATTCCGCAAAATTATCGTGGTTGGAGGCGACGGCACCCTCAACGAAGTAGTCAACGGCGTTTACACACAAAAAAAATATCCCCCCGATCGCATAATTCTGGCCATGATTCCCGTAGGTACCGGCAACGACTGGGGCCGTTCATTCAACATACCTTCCGGATACAAAGAAGCCATTGACGTAATTGTGCAGGGCAATACCCGCATTCAGGATGTGGGAAAAGTCACCTATATGTACAAGAATCTTCAGAAACACCGGCATTTCATCAATATGGCCGGTCTCGGATTCGATGCCATGGTTGCCAAACGTACCAACAAGGTGAAACAAGAGGGGAAAAGCGGCCCGTTTTCCTACCTCATCAGTCTGTTTGCCAGCCTTATAAGCTATAAGGCAACCACCGCACGCGTTAAAGTGGACGGACAAGAGCTTAAAGCCGGGGTATTTACCATGAGCGTTGCCATATGCCGCTTCAACGGGGGCGGTATGATGCAGGCTCCCAATGCCATCCCCGACGACGGCCTTTTCGATGTTACCGTCATTACCCGCGTCAGCAGGCTTCTGGTGATTCGTAGCGTAAAGAAACTCTACGACGGCTCGTTCCTCAAACTTCCCCAGGTAAAAACATTCAGGGGAGCAAAGGTTGAAATCGATTCGGAACAGCCCATGTTTCTCGAAACCGACGGCGAATCCCTGGGCCATACCCCCATGCATTTTGAGGTAATCCCTCTTGGCATTACCGTTGTTGCCGGTAACTGAAAACCGGAAAATTCACCGGAACAAACCATTATAAAATCAATAGCGCCTTGGCAGGAATTTATATACATATCCCCTATTGCAGGCAGAAATGCCATTATTGCAACTTCTTCTCCGTCGCTTCCGCGAAATTTATGCCCGAAGTTGCATCGGCCATAGCCCGTGAAGCCGTGCTGCAGCATTCGTATCTTAACGGCGCAACCGTTACATCCGTTTATTTCGGCGGCGGAACCCCTTCCCTGCTCCATCCTTCTCTCCTTGGCGGGATTATGGATGCCGTTACTAACACCTTTACCCTTTCGGAGGATGCGGAAATAACCCTGGAAGCCAATCCCGACGATGTGAGCCGCGACAGTCTGAAAGAATGGAAAGAGCTCGGCATCAACCGCCTGAGTATGGGCGTTCAGTCGTTCCGCGATGAGGATCTGAACTATCTGAACCGCATCCACACAGGAAACAAAGCCCTGGAATGCATTGACCTGGCTCAGGATCACGGATTTGAAAACCTTACCATCGACCTGATTTACGGATTCCCTGTGCTGAGCGACGATGCCTGGTCCGGAAACCTGCAGAAGATCATCGATAGAAACATTCCGCACCTATCGGCTTATGCACTAACGGTAGAACCGCGCACAGCCCTGGATGTGCTGATACGAAGGGGAAAACTGGCCCCTGTGGATGAAGTTCAGACAGTACGTCACTTCCGGATGCTGATGGAAGCCATGGAAAACGCCGGATACCTGCATTACGAAATCTCCAATTTCTGCAAACCAGACCGGTATGCCCGGCATAATACAGCCTACTGGAAAGGAGAACCCTACCTGGGACTGGGTCCTTCGGCACATTCGTTCGATGGAAAATCCAGACAATGGAATGTATCCGGAATCAAAGAATACCTGCAGGCCATAGAAACCGGCAGCATCCCGCAAGGCTCCGAAACCCTGGGCACAGTCCAGCGGTACAACGAATACGTAATGACCGGACTGCGAACCATGTGGGGATGCAAAGAAGAAGAACTGCTGCAGCGTTTCGGGTTAAGTTACCTGAATGATTTTAAAACAGGTATCGGCCGGTTTATTGATGCAGAACTGGTGTCGTATGCAAAAGGCTGCTACACGCTGACATCTGCCGGTAAACTTATGGCCGACGGCATAGCCGCTGACCTGTTTGCAGACGACGGAATGTAAAAACGTATCTCAGACCGGAACATGTGCATCCGTCCGGAAAATACAATTATTCTCCATACATTCGCTTCATAAAATAATCCACAACTTCCATGAGAAAACTGTTACTGCTGGTGTCCGTCGCTTTGCTGACCGCTTGCTCCCATAAAATCAGCACAAATTTTCAATCCGCCGCTCCAGCCCCGGCAGATACCACCTGCAATCCTGAAATTCGGAAAAAAAGCGACCTTTTCGGGCTCAATACCCAATATCTGGGAAGCATAACGCTTGATGAGCCAGTCGTTTACATGCGCCGGAAAGTTTGCTCGGAAGAGGCAGCCATGGAAATATTAAAAACCAATGCATGTAATCTGAATGCCAACCTTATAAACATCACTCTGGAAATAAAGCCGGGCGAAGATGCACCACCTTATCCCAGAAGTGCCTGTTACAGGTGTATCGCTAATTACTATTACGTTGAAATAAATGAAACTTCAAAACCCATACTGAAAGAAGATGCCCGGAAAACGATCGGCTGGGAGGATAAAACGAAAATCACGTGGGACAACTTTTTGATTGAACTGCCGGAAACAAGCGAAATCCCTTATGAGTTCAGCTCAAGAATTTATATTAGCTGGAGGATATCGCCCTGGACAGGTGCTTTTAAAGATTATAAAGCCCAGGGGACTTTTTACTGCGATGTCTCTAAGGCTAAAAAATCTTTCAGAACCGCTGAAAATGAAAAACAAATTGAGCTGCTCTTTTCATTAACCCATCTCTATGCCAAAAGACTGGAGCAGGATCTGAATTCACGAAAACCAAAAATTTCAAACAAACGGAAACTCTATGGCATCATTAACATGTATGATATGGATATGAAAAATGCTGTAACAAGGTTTTATGTGGAGACAGAATATGGTGAAAATAAAGCGGCTCTTCAAAAATGGGAAGACGAAATAAATACAGAACTAAAACAGTTTACCGTGGGTGAGCCCGACACCAAAAGAAAATAAAGCACGGTGCAAAGCATTTGCAGGCAATGCCGAACGATTAAAAAAATCCGAGAGCCATTCCTGACTGCCTGTCAGCACCGGAGAAGTTAAAGAATCACTTGCTATCAGGGGTTATTGCCATGCAGAGCCACCCTGACCGTAACCGGCTGGTGGTCGGCTTCGGCAAAACCTGTGGCAGTAGTTTCAGCATTCAGCAAGGCAACGTTGGGGGAAAGGGCGAAGAAATCGATCAAAGTTGTTTTTGTTTTGCCTGCGGTATACGGCACATCCACATCGCGGTTGGTACTGTGCAGGGGGTCAAAGGCAAACCTCCAGCCATCCGGCAGGAAATCGTCCGGTATCGGTGGCACTATAACCTTGGGCAGATAATTTGGGAGAAGTCCGGTCGTATCGAAACCAAGCGGGTTTTGGTTCCAGTCGCCTCCGACGATTACAAAATTCCCTTGGGCAAATTCGCTTTCCATCAGTTGTTTAAGTTCTGCCAGCTCCGTTTTCCGGATTTCTGCGGCATCGCTGAAGGCCGAATTGTGGATGTTTACCAGCACCAGCTCGTTTCCTCCGGAGGTTTTATAGCGTGTAACAAGATAACAGCGCTTCAGCATAAACAGGCTCATTGGCCACGAATACCCTTCGGAAAAGGCATAACGAACCACTTCGGAGGGATTATACCGGCTGAAGGTAGCTTGTCCTGCCCTCACCTTGCCCATGGGTTTTGCTACAGGCAGCGGAACCCATGCCTTGTAATTAAGCGCAAAAAACGCGACGTACGTCTCCAGCGCCCGGCTCAGATCCTGCATCTGATTAACATACCAGCTACGCTTTGAGCAGGTATCGATCTCCTGGATCAGAATAAAATCGGACGAATTAAATTGCTGCAGCCGGTCCAAGACGCCCTGCTTAAAAACACCGGTTTGCTCACGCGTTGGTCTGTCCATGGTACCACCTTCGTAAAAGAAGTCCATCTCTGCTCCCAGTCCGCAATACCCGATGTTGTATGAAGTTATTGTCAGGGTATCTGGGATGGCAGTTGCCTCCCCCTTCGCATCAAAATACTCACGTTCATCCGGCTTGTATTCTGCAATGGTTTGCACAGCAAGGAATAATGCGAAAAGAATCACTATTCCTGCAACTATTCCGGCCAGCAGGCGGAGTACAATCCTGAATTTGTTTTTTCCTGACATAACGTTAAGGGCTATTATACAAATCTACAGTATTTAAGGAGCAAAATCAAGCATGCAACCAGACTGTACCTGTTGCAAAAACGGCAATGGCTTCCTGCATTTATGCCGCACTCCGGCTCAGGCATATGCACGGTAAAAACAAAGCAAACTGCAACTGGTACTGCAACACTATAAAAATATTAATTTTACGCTCGCTAAAAACACCCGCTTAACCAAAACAACCACCTATGCCAATCCTGGGATCCATTATCAAAAGTGCCATTGAATTTCCGAGCAGGATACCTCTCGAAAAGATCAGGCGCGTGTCGCCCGGCAAACAACAACAGGCCACGCTTCGCAAACTGCTTCGCGAAGCCCAGTATACGGCTCTTGGTGAGACGTATGAATTCGGGAACATGCTTCGGCGGAAAGATTTCGTAGAAGCATTCCGGAATAAAGTACCCCTGCACGATTACAATGCCATTCATCAGAGGTGGTGGTACCGCACGCTGAACGGCGAAGCATTCGTCAGCTGGCCCGGAAGAGTTAAGTATTTTGCCCTGAGTTCGGGCACCAGCGAAGCTTCCAGTAAATACATCCCGGTAACGGCCGATATGCTGAAAGCCATCAAGAAAACCAGTATACGCCAGATTTTTTCCCTTGCCAGATACGACTTCCCGCGCGACTTTTACGAAAAGGGGATACTGATGCTGGGAGGCAGCACACACCTTCAGTACAACGGCACCTACTACGAAGGCGACCTTTCGGGTATAACGGCCGGCAATATACCTTTTTGGTTTCAGCACTTCTACAAACCCGGCAACCGTATCTCGAAAGAACGCGACTGGAGCACCAAGCTCGATGAAATTGTGCGCAAAGCCCCCGACTGGGACATAGGCGTTATCGTCGGCGTGCCGGCATGGCTGCAGATACTGATGGAGAGAATTATCAGGCACTACAACGTGAAAACCATACACGACATCTGGCCAAACCTCTCCATTTATGTGCATGGTGGCGTTTCCTTTGCCCCTTATGTTAAAACGTTTGAGAAACTGCTTGCCAGACCCATTACCTACATTGAAACCTACCTGGCCTCGGAAGGTTTTATCGCCTTTCAGACCAGACCCAACACAGGTTCTATGCAGCTGGTTCTCGACAATGGATTGTTCTTCGAATTTATCCCGTTCAACGACCGGA
>JALHHH010000008.1:48854-105948 GCA_022837485.1 Bacteroidales bacterium | reverse complement strand
CGAAACACTTACCATAGAAGAGGTGGAAGAAGGCAAAGAATACGCTCTGGTGCTTTCGTCGTGTGCCGGAGCCTGGCGCTACCTTATCGGAGATACCATCAAATTCACCAGCAAGGCTCTTTCTGAAATTGTGATCACCGGACGTACCAGGCACTTCCTGAACCTCTGCGGCGAACATCTTTCGCAGGAGAACATGAACCGGGCCGTGCAACTGGTTGAGGAGCAAACAAATATCGCCTTCCCTGAGTTCACCGTGTCCGGGATAAGGCACGACAGCATGTTTGCACACAAATGGTATCTCGGAACCGGCGAAGACCTCAGCACCATCGACCCGCAGATGATTCGCGACCGAATCGATCAGAACCTGAAGGACCTGAACGACGACTACAGGGTAGAGCGAATCGCTGCCATCCGCGATGTGATGGTGGAAATTCTGCCTCTGCACCTGTTCTACGATTACATGAAACAACAGGGCAAGGAGGGAGGTCAGAATAAGTTCCCCCGGGTGGTTCGCAATGAAAAACACCAGCAATGGGAAGAATTTCTGAACAATAATCACAGAAATAAATAATAAACGGGAGAACGGAACGTAAGGTAAGATCATTTGCGGGTATTCCGGCCTCAGACTTGTAACCCCGGATTGCAGGATGCACCCGGATGCACCTGCTAACGTTTGATAAACTGCCATTTAACCCATATGCATCCTGTTCTGGAAGGAATGATTCTTGGACTAACCCTGGCCATTATGCTTGGTCCGGCTATGTTCACACTTATCCAGACCAGCATTCACAGGGGTCTCACTCCGGGAATACTGCTGGCAGCCGGTATCTTTCTCAGCGACCTGGCTTTGGTGGTGCTATGCTACCTCGGCGCACTGCAGGTATTCGGAAATGAGAGAAATTACCTGATGTTCGGCATTATAGGCGGGGTTATACTGGTAGCCTTCGGGGTGGTGACTTTTCTCAGGAAAGTACACATCGCCGACGACGAGAATCTTCTGGAAGCAAAAGTTCCCGGCCCGCTGACCTATATACTGAAAGGTTTTTTCCTGAACTTCGCCAATCCCTTTGTATGGATATTCTGGGTGTCGGCCATGGTTACCGTAAGTACAAGCCACGATGCCGACTCGGCAGCCATTGAGGCGTTTTTTGCCGGAACACTACTCACCATTTTCGCGACCGACATATTTAAGGTAATTGTTGCCAGCCGCCTGAAACACTATCTTAAGCCCCGCTATCTGATTCTGATAAACCACATCGTGGGGATTATGCTGGTTTTGTTCGGAATTTATCTTCTCGTTAAAACCCTGCTGAACTTCTGACTTGTTCTTAACGCTTATGCAATGCCATGTAATCCCGGGTGTCCGGGATAACAGGATGGCAGATACCTATGATACCCTACAACTCCCTGGAAGGGATTTTAATGTCTTTTATATTAAGCTGAAGGGACTTCTGGTTGTTCCACTCATTTTCCTCGATGTGATAGCAAATGCTGAAGGGCTTGCCGGTATTGATATCGGGGAAATAATCGCCTTGTTGGAATGCAATCGCCGGGAATGGCGGAGACGCAATCTCGGGATGACCAACGGTAAGTTTGAGATGGTTTTTCCCAACAATGCGGCCGTAGCCATTGTCGATGACTCCGTCGGTTTGAAAAACCGGCGACATATTGCCGGGTCCAAAGGGCGCAAACTGCTTCAGAACTTTAAAGAATTTTGGTCCGATTTCGTTCAGATTGATTTTCAGGTCAATTTCCACTTCGGGAGAAAGCATATCCTCGGTTAAGCCACGGCCGACCACCTGTTCAAACTTCTGTATAAATGCATCAAGGTTGGAAGGTTTAAGCGACAGCCCCGCTGCATATTTGTGACCGCCAAAATGTTCCAGCAGATCGCTGCATTCGTCAATGGCATCGTAAATGTCAAAATCCTTGATCGACCGTGCCGAGCCTGTAACCAGTCCGTTCGATTGCGTAAGTACAATGGTGGGGCGGTAATAATTCTCAATCAGTCTTGAGGCAACAATACCGATAACGCCTTTGTGCCATTCGGGCTTATACACCACGGTTGAACGGGCATTTCTCAGGCGCTCGTCAAGTCGTATCATTTCCAGTGCCTCATCGGTTGTGGTAGCGTCAAGGTCGCGGCGTGTGGTATTGAAATCGTTGATCTGCTTTCCGATAACCTCCGCGGTAACTTCATCCTTACTGATCAGCAGCTCCACCGAATTACGTCCGCTTTCGATCCTGCCTGCGGCATTGATGCGTGGCCCAAGAAGAAATACCAGGTCTGAAATGGTCAGTTCCCGGGTAAAAATATACCCGTTTTCGTCGCCGTTATTTCCGTTCTGCATCAGTTCCTCCACCGGTTGGGGCCCGATCCCGGGTTTCCTGTTAATATTGGAAAACTTCAGTATTGCTTCAAATCCGGGGCGGGGATTGCTGTTGATAAGCTTCAGCCCGTAATATGCAAGTATGCGGTTCTCGCCGGTAATTGGTACTATATCGGAAGCAATGCTGACGGCAACCAGGTCGAGGTATTTGAACAACCTTTCCCTGGGTATGTCTTTTGTAGCGGCAAGCGCCTGTATCAGCTTAAAACCGACTCCGCAGCCCGAAAGCTCTTTATACGGATAATGGCAGTCGAGTCGCTTGGCATCGAGTACGGCTATTGCGTCGGGCAAACGTTCATCGGGCCGGTGGTGATCGCAAATGATGAAATCAACCTTGTACTCGTTGGCCTTGCGGATTTTTTCTATGGCTTTAATTCCGCAATCCAGTGCTATCACCAGTCCGAATTTGTTATCGTGTGCAAAATCCACCCCCTTGAAAGAGATTCCGTAACCTTCTGAATAACGGTCCGGAATGTAAAAATCCAGAGCTTCGTGACCGAGCTCCTTCAGAAAAGTATACACCAGAGAAACGGCCGTAGTGCCATCCACATCGTAGTCGCCGTATACAAGTATCTTCTCTTTGCCATCAAGAGCCTTCACGATGCGTTCCACCGCTTTGTCCATATCCTTCATAAGGAAAGGATCGTGAAGGGCATCAAACGAGGGCCTGAAAAACTCCTTCGCTTCTTCGTATGTATTTACCCCCCGCTGTACCAGCAACTCTGCCAGTACAGGCCCTATCTTAAGTCCGGCGGATAATCCGGCGATCTTCTCAGGGTCGCCCCGCCTTTTCAAAACCCAGCGTTTCTGCATTTCAACTTTTTTTAGATTCGTAAAATTAGGGATTATGCCTTAAAGAAGGAAGGAAAAAATAAGAGGCAGATTCGAAAGACTGCGGCAAAGATGCTGCCGGGCTTAAGAATCAGAGGTTTGTAATTAATATGCGGAAAATATAAATGTTTAATCCTTGCCGAACGTCAAATTCTTTGGACTGTATTGCCGTTTCAGCCAGCTGCTGAGTCCATCGAGTCCCGGAAACAGAACCCTTTCGGTAATATTGGCCTGGTCGAGCTTGTCGCGGATCTCCCATTTGAGTGCTGCCGGAATAACGATGCGGTAGCATAGCTCCGGATGATCTTCGAGCCAGTGATTCATAAGCAAGCAGTTACCGGGCATTAACGAAAAAAGGGCATGCTGGTTCACTATACGCTCGTCCATCGAAGGCGGCTCAAGAAATATTACAAATCGTCTTTCGTGAAGCGTATCCAGCTGCCGGAGCGAACTGCATACCGTATCGAGCATATGTGGAGTAAACACATTGCTGCCTTCCTCCATAATGGTTGTATGAAGGGGCACAGGAAGAAAATCACTCGATTTCACATAATTCACACACCAGATTACCCCGTCGGTATCAAATTTCTGCAGATTTGCAGTTGCAAAATGCAGTGCTACAAAAGGAGAATAGGTCCAGTCGAGCAGACGGGTCGGCAATCCGTGATGCTGCGCTATGGCCATCAGGTTCCATACGGATTCGCCCGGCAAAGCATCCCTGTGAGCATACTTTCTGAAATTCCGAAGCAGGTGCCGCTCCAGCTCGCTGTACGAACCCTCAAGTCGCATCAGGCTGGTTTTCAGCTCATAACCTGTATCGGAGAGTCCTCTGAATATAAAGGACGACCGGAATCTCCCCAAACGCTCATCGTAAGCATCGCGGAACAGCAAATCCTGCAACTGTGTCCAGGAAGTGGCTTCAAGATCGTAAACCATAAGCAGTGCAACGTATTATCAACTCAAAGGTAGGCGAATTTCCTCAGAACGCATTAATGCACCACTGCGTTTTATAGAGAATCCCAATTATCCCTGATGCCTTTATACGACTACCACCTGCACAAATGCCCGGCCGGAAACCTGTGGCTTATTATTCTGTTTTATGAATGAAATCAGCGTTTTAGGGATATAAAACCTCCAGTTTTCGCTAATTTCCGTATTTTAGCATCCGGAATCAGAGCAACCCATAAAATTCAACATCATGATTTTGCGCAGATTAATGACCGCCATAGCGGTTTCGGGATTCATCCTCCTTCTTTCAGGATGTGGTACTTCCCCCAAAAACGAAGAAGCAATGGAAAATGCATACCAGGGTGTAATACCTGCCGGCGAAGCACTTACTGCCGGCGACAGTGAAGAAGTTGCACAGCGGGTGTCGATCTATGCACCGGTGGAACTCACGGCCGACATCGGCCATCTTTCAGAAAATGAAAAACAGATCCTGAGCATATTGTTCGATGTGGCTCAGCTTATGGACGATATTTTCTGGCAGCAGACCATTGGCAACAAAGATGCCTTTTTGCAGCGCATCTCAGATGAGACATCCCGCCGTTTTGCCGAAATCAACTACGGTCCGTGGGACCGGCTTAACGGAAATAAGCCGTTCCTAACATACATCGGCGACAAGCCGCTGGGAGCCAATTTCTACCCGCCCGATATGACGAAGGAGGAATTCGACACCCTTCAGAATCCCGACAAATCAAGCTTGTATACGCTCATCCGCCGTAACGAGGACGGGACCCTTCGTGTTGTATGGTATCATGAAGCTTATGCCTCCAAAATCAATAAAGCAGCAGAACTGCTGAAAAAGGCAGCTGCCCTCGCCGAAGATGAAGGCCTTAAAAAATACCTCGAACTCCGCGCCGGGGCCCTGCTCACCGATAATTACTTCGACAGCGATATGGCCTGGATGG
The DNA here is from genome assembly GCA_022837485.1 of Bacteroidales bacterium. GTDB lineage: Bacteria > Bacteroidota > Bacteroidia > Bacteroidales > Lentimicrobiaceae > Lentimicrobium. The sequence goes on along the minus strand of JALHHH010000008.1, from coordinate 100,817 downwards.
ACATGAAGACCTCAAATCTCGATTTTGTTGTTGGTCCCATCGAAAACTATGAAGATGCCCTTTTCGGGACAAAAGCCGCCCAGGAAGCCTTTATCCTGATCAAGGATGTGGAATGGAGCGAGCGTCTTGCCCGCTTTGCCTCACTGCTTCCCGAACTTCAGAAAGGACTCCCGGTGGATCAGAAATATAAAAATGAAGTCCCGGGATCCGATGCCGACCTCAATGCATACGATGTTGTATTCTATGCCGGCGATTGTAACGCAGGCAGCAAGACCATCGCCATCAACCTGCCCAACGACGAACAGGTGCAGCTTCAGAAAGGCTCCCGCAAGCTTCAGCTGAAAAATGCCATGAAAGCCAAATTTGACAAAATCCTGGTTCCCATTGCAGATCAGCTGATCGACGAATCGCAGCGCAGCTACATCAAATTCGATGCGTTTTTTGCAAATACCATGTTCCATGAAGTTGCACACGGACTCGGTATAAAAAATACCCTCGACGGAAAAGGAACCGTTCGTGAAGCGCTGAAAGAACAGTATTCGGCAATTGAAGAAGCAAAAGCCGATATTCTCGGCCTTTACATGGTTACCAAACTCTACGAAATGGGTGAACTTACCGACGGTGAGGTTATGGATAATTATGTAACCTTCATGGCCGGCATTTTCCGCTCGGTCCGCTTTGGTGCCGCCAGCGCCCATGGCAAAGCCAATATGCTTACATTCAATTATTTCAGCGAAAAAGGCGCGTTCACCCATCAGGCAAACGGTACCTATATGGTGAACTTTGAAACCATGAAACAGGCCGTGGAAAGCCTTGGCGGAATGATTCTCACCCTGCAGGGCAACGGAGCCTATGAGCAGGTAAAAGAACTCATCCGCACCAAATCGGTTATCCCTGCCCAGTTGCAGCAGGATCTCGACAAACTGAAAGGTGCCGGTATCCCGGTCGACATCACCTTTGACCAGGGGAAACACAAACTCGGGCTCTGACCGAAACTGCGTTCGTATCCGGACACAAGCAGAACACAAGCGGACACGCCTGGAAGTAAGCTCCTGAGCTGAAACAGGCATGTGACTGATAATTAATATACTAACAGATGGCATGGTTTTTAAGGAATCGCACCCACAAACCCTGCTTCCGCTCAACAGTATGAAATAATCACCTAACAATAATCAAACACGCTCAAATGAGAAAGATTCTCTTTACCATGATGATGCTTGCTGTTCTGAATACCGGACTGCAAGCCGGAAATCCGCCCGATGAGGGAATGTGGCTTCCGATGTTTGTTGAACGCCTTAATTACGTCGACATGCAGAAGCAGGGGCTCAAACTGACGCCCCAGGAAATTTACGACATCAACAATTCGAGTCTGAAGGATGCCATCGTCAGCCTAAACGGTGGTTCATGTACTGCCGAAGTAGTTTCCGATAAAGGACTGCTTTTCACCAATCATCACTGCGCATACGATGCAATTCAGAAACACAGCTCGGTGGAAAACGATTACCTTACCGACGGCTTCTGGGCACGCAGTCTGGAAGAAGAACTGCCCAATGAAGGCTCAACCGTATCGTTCCTGGTTAAAATGGACGACGTCAGCAAAATGGTTCTCGAAAAATTAAAACCGGAGATGAGCGAAAGCGAGCGCAATGCCACCATCGCAAAGGTTATCGAGATCCTGAAACAGGAAGAATCCAACAACGGACAATACGAGGTATCGGTAAAGGGCTTTTACAACGGAAACGAATATTACCGCTTTGTTTATGAAGTGTATAAGGATGTTCGCCTGGTAGGTGCCCCCCCTTCATCCATTGGCAAATTCGGAGGCGATACCGATAACTGGATGTGGCCGCGTCATATGGGTGACTTCAGCATTCTCAGGGTGTATTCAGGCCCCGACGGCAAACCGGCCGAATACTCCAAAGACAATATTCCCCTCAAACCCAAACATTTCCTGAAAATCTCCGTAGATGGCGTTGAACGCGACGATTTCGCCATGATCTGGGGATATCCCGGAAGTACCGACCGCTACCGCACTTCCCATGGCATCAAAGCTTCACTGGGCGAGATTAATCCCGCAATCATCCGCGTGGGCGGCCGGATTCTTGAAATCATGAAGGCCGACATGGATAAGAGCGATAAAGTGCGCATCCAGTATGCATCCGACTATGCCGGACTAGCCAATTTCTGGAAAAATAAAATAGGCGAAAGCCGTGGACTGAAACGTCTGGATGTTTACGATAAAAAAATCGCAATTGAAGAACAATTCAGCACCTGGGTAAATGCCGATGAAAGCCGTAAGGAAATATACGGTAACGTTCTGCAGGATCTTGACGATGTATACACCCAGTATGCAACAATGAAATACAACACCAGGCTCTGGAGTTTCAACATCTCCCTTTTCGGATCGAAACTGCTGCAGTTTCCAATGCAAACCCAGGGTATGATCAACATCCTGAAAAGCGGGCAGAAAGGCGATGAACTTCAGGCCTCACTGGCACCGTTCCATGCACTCGGACAACAACAGTTCAAGGATTACAATGCCCCCACCGAAGAGAAGATCCTTGCAGCCGTCCTTGAGATGTACCGCCAGGATGTTCCTGCCGATGCCCTCCCCGATATCTACAACCTGATCGACAAAAAATTCAAGGGGGACGTTAAACTCTTTGCAAAAAAACTTTTTGAAACCTCGGTTTTGGCAACTCCGGAAAAATACGAGGCCTTCCTCGCAAAACCTTCACTCAAAGTGTTTGAAAACGACCTTGCCGTGAAAACAACCAATTCTTTTTTTAATGCCTATACAACGGCCAACATGAATGCCGGCCCGCTAAACGAAAGGCTCCGGAAAGCCCAGCGCCTGTTTGTTGACGGACTTCGTAAAGCCAATCCCGATAAGGTATTTTACCCCGATGCCAATTCAACCATGCGGGTTACCTACGGTAAGGTACTCGATTACTATCCTGCCGATGCCGTTCATTACGACTACGTAACCTACATTGAAGGCATTATGGAAAAGGAAGATCCTACAAACGAAGAGTTTATCGTTCCCGTGAAACTCAAAGAACTCTATGAGAGCAAGGATTACGGCAAATGGGCCGACAAAGACGGACGACTTGTTGTCAACTTCCTGAGCCACAACGATATTACCGGCGGTAATTCGGGAAGCCCCGTAATCAATGGTCACGGCGACCTTATCGGAATTGCCTTCGACGGCAACTGGGAAGCCATGAGCGGAGACATAGCGTTTGAAACCGAACTTCAGCGTACCATCAGCGTCGACATACGGTACGTAATGTTCATCATCGATAAATATGCAAATGCCGAAAACATCCTTCAGGAGTTAAAATTCAGCAAAAGAAGGTAGGAATCCCGGTTTTTACCGCATAAAAATGCCTTCAACCCGACATGGTTGAAGGCATTTTCTATTGAAACACCCTGCTTTTGCCCGTCTCCGCCCATCAGCAGCATTCATCCTTTTTCGGCGCAGGTTAACTAAAAATGTGCTATTCTTGCAGTATGCTGAAAATCAACCATTGCCTGATAATGCTCATCGTTTTGCCGCTGGCGGCAAGTGCACAAACCGATACCCTGATCGTACGTCCGCTTCCCTGCCCGGACGGCGAATGGGTATTGTCATTTTCGGATGAATTCGACGGATCATCGCTCGATGCAAAAAAATGGATTACCTGGTATCCATACACCAGCGACGGTGGTGATGGCTGTGCTTTTTGCCGCACCCATGGAGACGAGGGTCAGGTTTTTCTGGATGAAAACGTTTCGGTTGAAAACGGAATTCTTTATCTGACGGCGAAAAGAGAAGAGGCAGAATGGATGGGAGAATACCGTCCGCATACTTCCGGAATGATACATTCACGTCATCCGTTCGGCTATGGCCGTTATGAAATACGCTGCCGCATGCCCGAAGGCATGGGATTCTGGCCGGCATTGTGGACGTTCGGACAGCTTTCAGCCGAAGTCGATATCGTAGAAGGGGAAATGGAAAAACCCGACCGCCTGCATACCAGTATCCACAACTGGCAGATTGGTAAAATGCTCCACAAAGGTCACCGGCTGAAACAAAAAATGTCCGGTGATTTCAACGTCTACGCCATGGAATGGGATACCAACCAGATCAGCTTCTGGTTCAACGATCAGAAAGTGTGGCAGGTGAGCCGGTTTAAAGGCGGATTGTTTAAGAATACAAAACGATGCCCACTGAGACCGGGAAAGTACCGGCTGGAACAGGTTTTTCCGCACGTAAATGAGAAGTTGTATTTCATTGCCGGGCTTGGTGTTGGCAACGATTCCACTCCCTTTACGGGAAGGCCGGATGCGGAAACCGTTTTCCCCGCAAGCATGGAAATCGACTGGTTCAGGTTTTACGAACGTACGCCCTCAGAAGCCCCTTCCGGAATACAGCGCATCCGGATCCGATAATCGTCAGTCAATGCTGCGGACGTTTAAATGGTTATGCCCATCCGTTTCATCAGGAAGGTAGCGTTCAGGTTTCGGGCAATACCGGGCTTAAGGGTATAATCGAAGCGCAACTCATCCCCTTCAATTTCAGCTTCAAAACTAAAATTCCTGATCTTGCCATCGAAGGAATCGGCAAGGCGGCCCAGCTCCAGGTCGTGGGTGGCAATAAAACCAGAGGCTCCCATCTGCGTAAGCTGGGCAACAAGCGCCCGGGAACCCGATTGCTTATCGGCCGAATTCGTGCCCTTCAGTATTTCATCCAGCAGTATGATGAACTTTTCCCCGTTGCGAAGCCGGTCGATCAGCTCCTTAAGTCTGAGCAACTCAGCATAGAAATACGACTGGTTTGTCGCCAGGTTGTCGCTTGTACGCAGACTTGTATACACAGGCACCGGTCTGCAGGAAAATCTGCTTGCACAAACCGGTGCCCCGGCAAGAGCCAGCACCATATTTACACCTATCGTCCGGAGATAGGTACTTTTACCCGCCATATTGGCTCCCGTAATAATATTAAACTCTCCCCGGTGCTCAAGACATGCCGGATTGGGAACCCGCTGTTTCTCCGGAATCAGCGGGTGACCCGCTGATTCGGCGCAAACAACCGGCCCATCCGGATTAATTTGCGGATATATGAAGTCGGGATTGGAGCAGGAAAAAGCTCCCAGACTCGATAAGGCTTCTGTATTTTCGAGAATTTCAAACCATTGAGGAATAAGGGATCCGAAATTTTTTTGCCATGTTTCAAGTCTTCGCATTTGCCGGATATCCCACAATAACAGAAAGTTCAGCAAAAGTCCCGCAATCATGTTCAGACGGGCATCAAGCGAAGCGGTAATGCGGCTTAGTTTATGTATGCCCCGGCCTGCCGATTGAGCCCCCGAATGCAGGCTCTCACTGAAATACCTCATCCGGCTGCTGCTAAACACCCCCTCTTCGATCATCCGGAAACGCTCCGCATACTTTCCGAACAGGTCCACCTTACGACTCAGCAAAGTGTGCCGGCGGTTTATCTTAGCGGTATACATTCCGGTAATTGCGACCGGCAGCAGAAAAAAGAAGAGGAAGACGCCTCCCGTGATAGCACCGGCAGCCACCATAACAATGGAAGCAACGGATATAACCGGTATCAGATACAGCAGAATACTGAACAGATAACCATTGAACAGGGGTGGCATTGCAAGCCACGACAGCAGGGATTCCGAGGCCTTCTCTTTTTCGTCTGCCAGCAATCCGTGTGCCCTGAAATGTATTCTCCATTCGTACATGCCTGAAAGCTCTTTTACCGCCTCCTGCCGTTGCCGGATTGCTTCCGCATCCGTTAGTCCTTCCAGCAGCCAGCGAGCCAGCTCATTGCTCCCGCCGGGCGATGCGGTGCGGTTCAGTGCCTGAAAAACGGAGTGCTCTCCAAACAGATCAAGATCAGCGGCAAAAGCAGCTTTCGAAAGAAACTCCGGAGCTCCGTCGAACGCCGAATAGTTTTCGTTTACCGCTTCCGTTTCCTGCTGCAATGCTTCAATTATCGCTTTATTAAACCGAATCCGGTTATTCAGGCGCTCGTGCATCACCATCAGCATCAGAAACAAGACAAACAAAACTCCTGAAACCCACCACAGCAGGGGCGATCCGGCAAATGCTGCAACAGCAAATCCTGCCGAGGCAACGAAAGCCGTCAGCCTTGCAGCTGAATACCATCCTGCCCGGCGCTTTTGCACGGCTTTCAGGCTAACCGCCCCGTCGAGCATGCCTTGGTATGTGTCCGACACCTGTCCGCGGGTCACGTTTTCCAGAATTTATACGGTTTTACCGAAAGTGCGGCATTCAGATAACGGTCGTCGTTGCTTACTTCCTGCCCTGTCCAGGCAGGCTTTTCAAAAGGCTGTCCTGCATCTTCCAGCTCAACCTCGGCAACGACAAGACCGGCATTATCTCCCAGGTATTCATCCACCTCCCATAAATTCCCTTCATAGGGGATTTTATACCGGTATTTCTCGATTCTCTGCCCCTTGCAGAAGATTTCATACATCTGAACAGCTTCTTCAAACGGGACGGCATACTCAAACTCATACCTCTTCGTTTCACTAAGCTTGCTTTTCAGGGCGATAAACCCCGACTTCCCGGCTATTCTTACCCTTATCTCACGATCGGGCAATATGGCGAGATAGCCCTGCCGGTAATGTACCGGTTCAGCGAGATTGCGGTAATCAGCAGAAGTAACCAGAAACTTGCGCTCTATTTCAATTGGCATTTGAGTTATTGTTAAAAGACTCCGATCCCGGCTCTTAACCGGCAATAAAGCACATCAGGATACGATCCCGAAGTTCAGGCGTGCAGCATTCCGTCTTAAAATATAAAAGAGGATGTCATTGATCTACATTTCTGCCGATACGGGCTTATTTGTATAAGCCTTCGTTCAGACTGTATGACATCCTCTATTAAATTATCCGATTAATGAACCAGAGCAGGTTCAGCTGAAACGGCTGCTGCAGGTACTTCTTTTGTTGTCTCCGGCTTTTCGCGGACCAGCGTCAGCTCGCTGATGATGTTACCGGCACCGGCATATTTATCGATGATAAAGAGCACGTACCGGATATCCACGCTGATGGTTCGCTGAAGTTCCGGTTCGAAGGCGATATCGCCGCTCATGGCTTCCCAGTTGCCGTCGAAAGCAAGGCCGATCAGCTCGCCTTTCCCGTTCAGAACCGGTGAACCGGAATTGCCTCCCGTAATGTCGGTATTTGAAAGAAAAGCTACCGGCATTTCACCGTTTTTCATGGCATAAATGCCGAAATCCTTCTTCTCATACAACTCCTTCAGCCTGGCGGGAACCACAAATTCCCAGTTATCGGGATCTTCTTTCTCCATAACACCCGTCAGGGTAGTATAATGCCTGTAATGAACGGCATCGGCTGGATAATAGTCGAGGATTTGGCCGTAAGTCAGCCTCATGGTTGAATTGGCGTTAGGGTAGAATGTCCGGTCGGGTTCCATTTCCATCAGACCGGCAACAAACAAACGGTTGCCCCTTTCCAGTTTCTCATAGGCTTCGTCGAGCTTGCCCTGGTTTTCCCGGTACTGATCAAACATCATGCGTACGAGGCTGTAAGCAGGATCCTTTTCGATTGCCCGGGATGAAGGTTTTGTAAGAAAAGCATTCACCCCGGCCTGATCGGCAAACAGGGATTTTGAAAAAATCGCTGCCGCGATTTTTTCAAAATCACCCCTGTTCTTCTCAACCAGCTGGCGGAAAGCAGCGGGCTGCTGATCAGCAGGAACATCTTCATAGAACATCCGGAGCATAGCCACCAGCAGTTTATGGTCGGTCGGTTTGTTGTAGTTTTTAAAATGACGATCCGCTGCATTGTGCAAAGACTCTTTCATGCGGTTCATCTTTTCTTCCGAAGGCTTATCGGCTTTCAGTTCATTGGCCAGGCCTCCGAACGACTGTGCCAGCGACAATATCTCAGCACCACGGATCATCGATTCAATGTAATACGAACGCTGCAGGGTATACTTTCCGATTATCCCGTAGGCAGATTCAACGTCGTTAAGTGCATTCGCATACCGCGCTCTTCCGGCGGGATCCTCGCTGAGCCAGTTGCGGAATTTTGCTTCAATGGCTTCTTTCTTCTCCACCACATCCAGTCGTTTCAGTCCACGTGTCTGTCCGATAAAATACTTCCAGTAATTGGAGATACCGGCATATTTCGAGGCGTATTTAATGGAAACCTCACGGTCGGCATCCATGTCTTTGCGCATGATTTTAAGCTTCTGGTCCCGGATTTTTACGATGGTGGGATTGCTCACGTCTATTGCCAGTTTTACGCCCCATGAGGTCAGGTAACGGTCGGTACTTCCCGGATAACCCATGATCATGGCGAAGTCGCCGCGCTCATATCCGTCGAGCGATACCGGCAAATGATGCTTTGGTTTCATCGGGATATTGTCTTTTGAATAAGTGGCAGGCTTTCCGTCGGCACCGGTATACACCCTGAAGATGGCAAAATCGCCCGTGTGACGGGGCCACATCCAGTTGTCGGTATCGGCACCAAACTTTCCTATGGATGATGGAGGAGCTCCTACCAGTCGGACGTCCCGGAAGACTTCATAAACAAACAGGTAAAACTCGTTGCCATTGAAAAAGGAAGCAACGCGGGCATCGTAGCCAGTACCTTTAACTGCCTCAGCCTGAATGGCTTTTGCAAGTTCGGATATTTTTGCATTGCGTTCGGTTTCAGTCATGGCATCGTTGAGTTCCGTTACTATAGAGCTGGTCACATCTTCAATACGCACCAAAAAACGGGCGGTAAGACCTTCGTTGGGAAGTTCCTCACTCATTTTCTTAGCCCAGAAGCCATCGGCCAGATAATCATGTTCCAGCGAGCTGTGCGACTGTATGACACCATAACCGCAGTGGTGGTTGGTGAGCACGAGACCCTGACTGCTGATGATTTCACCCGTACAGCCATTGCCAAACTGAATGATGGCATCCTTGAGGCTTGAGTGATTGATGCTGTAGATTTCTTCAGGCGTCAGCCTGAGTCCTTCCTTCTGCATGTCGACGTAGTTGAGACGCTCGATCAGCAGGGGCAGCCACATCCCTTCATCGGCTTTGGCCAAAAGGGAGAAGCTCAAAAAGAACACGAATAAAAGTTTTTTCATCTGTTGATATGGATTGGATTAAACATATTTTTCACCTTTTTCGATCTGCACGTCGTTAACAAACTGCCGGATCTGCTGTTCGTCGCCTTTACGGCATACCAGAAGAACCCCTTCGTCTTCCACCACGATGTAGTCGTCGAGGCCGTGCAGAACTACAAGCTTGTCTTTGGGCATGTTTACGATGCAGTTTTTGCTGTCGTAAAGCATAACGTTGTTTCCAACCACTGCGTTGCCGTTTTCGTCTTTGCGTCGCGTATCGTAAAGCGAGCCCCAGGTACCCAGGTCGCTCCATCCGAAATCGGAAGCCAGGACAAATACGTTGGAAGCCTTTTCCATTACGCCGTAGTCGATGGATATGCTTTTGCAGATTGCATAGGTTTTACGGATAAAATCATCCTCAGCGGCTGTTCCATACTTGCCTGTTCCGGCTTTAAACAGCTGGTCGACTTCGGGCAGGTATTTGTCGAAGGCATCCAGGATGGTTTTAAGTCTCCACACGAAAATACCTGAATTCCAAAGAAAATCGCCGCTGGCCAGAAATTGACGGGCCATTTCAAGCTGGGGTTTTTCGGTAAAGGTTTTCACCTTCCGTATGCGCGGATCTTTCGGGCAAACCTCCTCTTCGTCGTACTGAATATAACCGTAACCGGTATCGGGCCGGCTGGGTTGAATTCCGAGGGTAAGCAGCCAGTCGTTTTCGGCAGAAGCTTTCAGAGCGGAAGTAATCACTTCGGTGAATATCTCTTCCTTAAGGATAATATGATCGGATGGAGCAACAACAACATTGGCATCCGGGTTTTTGGAAAGAATCCTGTAATTGGCATAGGCAATGCACGGAGCCGTATTTCGGCGCGATGGCTCACACAAAACCTGATCTTCCGCAAGCTGAGGCAGCTGCTCCAGGACCTGTGCCTTGTAAATTTCATTCGTAACAATGTAAATGTTTTCAGGAGGACACACTCTTGTAAACCGGCTGAAGGTTGCCTGAATAAGGGTTTCGCCGGTTCCAAGGATATCGATAAACTGCTTGGGATGATGCAACCGGCTCATGGGCCAGAACCTGGCTCCGATGCCTCCGGCCATTATAATACAATAGTTGTTTTTATTCATATCTTTTCATTGATTGATTGATCTGTAAACAGGAAATAATCACGTTTGGGAACCGGTTCTGCCCGGTTCATCAACAGGTAAAATTTCAGCCAGCGGACTGAAAAGATAAATTCGTTTATTGTTAAGGCATTCGCAGCGGTATCGGGTACGCATTTTTTTTCCTTTCCTGAAGACTCTTCCGCCGGGGATGACAAAAAAAGCATTTTCCTCCAGCTCTGAGAGCGGGGAGGTAAGGCCTGGCGGATCGTATCTGCGGAGCACTTCCGACAACCTTGCATTGGTTGTGCTGGATGCAGACGGATTTTCAAGATAGGCTGCAAAAGCATGCCTGAAGTCATCGGGCAGCGTGCTTTCATCCCGAAAGGTTTTACCAAGAACCATGGGGCTTTGCCTGCCCACGGTGTGTAAAGAACACTTCCGCATGTGCCATCTCGTGTAGGAGCGTCACCAGAAAGCTGTATTTGTTGAGGTTGTGATTAACAGAAATCACCGGCGGAGTCAGCCTGATACCACCCCTGAAATCTCCGAGCTTGCTGCGGCGGCTCCTGCTGATGCGCAAAACCACGGGATGAATGTTGAACCAGTTCAGAATGACCGGCACACACTCACCCGGAAGATACCGTATAAGAGCTGCTTCAAGATCCCTATTTCTGCTCATTATAACTCAAAACCTTCGAGGCATCCGTTGGTTTCTGCATGCATCCGCAATCGTTGAAACGCTTGGCCCTCTTGTACTTATTCTGCTTGTAGGCAGGTGTGGAACACGAAACGGCCAGCAGAGCAAAAGCTGCAGCCAGCAGGGTAATAACTCCGGTTTTTCTTAAATTCATACTTTTTAAAATAGGTAAAATGATTAAGACTTCAAAAATAGTAAATCCTTAACGCTTTAAAGCAAATATTATGATCAATACTAAGCGGGAAAAGGATGAAAAGCCCGCACGGCATACATACGGCTATAAAGCGTAACCGGTTTTTCGAAATATTGTCTAATTTAGCACAAACTTTTGCCGTGATTAAAAGCTTCCTTTTTCATATCGGCCGGTACACCCTTCTGCTGAGGCAGGTTTTCAAAAAACCTGAGAAACAATCGATTTATATCCGTCAGATTATGGTCGAAATCGATAACCTCGGGCTTGACTCCGTAGGCATTGTCGCGTTTATTTCGGTTTTTATGGGAGCGGTTTTATGCATACAGATGGCTTTCAACATCGATACTCCGCTGATTCCGGCCTATACCATAGGATTTGTAACCCGTCAGTCGGTTGTGCTCGAATTTTCTCCGACCATTATCAGTCTTATCCTTGCCGGAAAAGTCGGTTCAAGGGTAGCTTCCGAACTTGGAACCATGCGCGTTACCGAGCAGATAGATGCCATTGAAATCATTGGAATCAACCCGGCCACTTACCTTATTTTTCCTAAAATTGTTGCTTCAGTACTCATTAATCCCATTCTGATAATGATGAGCATGGTGGTAGCCGTCATGGGCGGATGGCTCGCCGGGGTTTTAACCGGACTCGTGCCGGGCAGCGAATATGTGTTCGGGATTAAAGCCTTTTTTGAAAGCTACGATATAGTTTATGCTCTGATAAAAACCGTGGTTTTTGCATTCCTGATCGTTTCCATATCGGCCTATCACGGGTTTTATACCAAAGGCGGCGCACTCGAAGTGGGCGAATCAAGCACCAAAGGGGTTGTACACAGCAGCATAGCCATCATTTTCCTGAACCTTATCCTTACTAACCTTCTGCTGGCATGATAGAAGCATTCAACGTTTCCAAATCGTTCGACGAGCACCTGGTGCTGGATGATGTATCGTGCCGTTTCGAAACCGGTAAATGCAACCTCATAATCGGTCAGAGCGGTTCCGGAAAAACGGTGCTGATGAAATGCCTGGTAGGATTGTTCGAAATCGACAAAGGCAAAGTTGAATACGACGGCAGAGGCTTCTCAAAGATGTCGTTCGACGAGATGAAATCCATCCGGCAGGAAATCGGGATGATGTTTCAGGGAGGCGCACTTTTCGATTCCATGACGGTAGAGGAAAATGTGATATTCCCCCTTTCCATGTTCACCAGCCAAACGCTTGAAGAAAAACGTGAACGTGCAAATTTCTGTCTCTCAAGAGTAAACCTCGAAAACATCAACAAACTATATCCCGCCGAACTCAGCGGTGGAATGAAAAAGAGGGTCGCTATCGCCCGTGCCATCGCAATGAACCCCAAATACCTGTTCTGCGATGAGCCCAACTCCGGACTCGACCCCCTCACCGCCAACGTGATCGACAACCTTATCAGTGAAATCACACAGGAATATAATATGACCACAATCATCAACACCCACGATATGAACTCGGTGATTGAAATAGGCCAGAAAATTACCTATATTCACAAAGGGAAACTCTGGTGGGAAGGCAATAAGGATACCATCCTGAAAAGCGATAATGAAGAACTCAATCGGTTTGTTTTTGCTACGGAGCTGACACGTAAACTGAAATAAATATTTATAAATGAACTGGATAGATGCCGCAGTTCTGATAATCCTTGCCATTTCAGCCATTACCGGCTTTGTCAAGGGATTTGTAATTGAACTTACATCTCTGGCCGGCTTTGTGCTTGGCATCTACCTTTCGCTGCGCTATGCCGGCGCTGTCGAAAGAATTCTGTTTGATATCACGGGCGCTAATACATCCTTGCTTTATTTCCTGGCATTTGCCCTATGCTTTGTGGTTGTGGTGATTTTCGTCCATTTTCTGGGAAAGTCAATCGAAAAAGTTGTAAAGATTGCAGCCCTCGGCTTTCTTAACCGCCTGGGAGGCGCCTTTTTCAGCGTAGCAAAAAGTCTGCTGATATTCGCCGTTATCTTTCATCTTCTCACCATCCTCGACCGCAACGATACCCTGATCAGTGCCCAAAAGAAAGAAGAATCGAAGTTTTTTAAACCCATGGCCGCCGTAATTCCGGGAGTTATGCCGCTGGTCAGGGATCAGCTGGATAAACTGAAAAAAGACGAGGAAACTCCTGAGGAACAACCCGTACAGACTGCCTTAAACCTCCGCGGGAACCTTTAACCGGATATACCACATGCCGGATTGGCCGGATGTGCATCCGGTTATCGGAGTATTCAGGGTTTTAACTACTGATTCTCGTACTTCAGGTAGTCTTCGCTTACGTAGTCGAGCTGTATTCCGGCCTGCATGAACATCTCTTCCGACTCCTGACCGGCATGGTATTTCTTTTCACACACCACCCGCACTATGCCACAGTTGATGATAAGCATGGCACAGGTCCGGCAGGGGGTCATCCGGCAGTAAAGGGTGGCTCCTTCCAGGGCAATGCCGAGGCGGGCAGCCTGACAAATGGCATTCTGCTCAGCATGCACCGTACGTACGCAGTGATTGGTTACCTTTCCGTCGTCGTGTACAACCTTCTTAAACAAATGCCCTACATCGTCGCAGTGCGGCAAGCCAAGCGGCGAACCAACATAGCCGGTTACAAGTATCTGCTTGTTGCGTGCAATCACACACCCGCTTCTTCCCCGGTCACAAGTGGCACGCTTGGCTATGGTGTTTGCCACTTCCATAAAGTACTCATCCCAGGTGGGACGAACGTATTTCTTTTCTTCCATAAACGCCCGGATTTATCGTGCCGGTCTGCATGCAAATATAACTCTTAAGACTCTTGACTTATACCCCTTATCAATTATTTACACACAGGCACCCGTGCCGGATTTCGCAATAAACATAAATTATTCCGAATACAGCTTCTTTTATATAACTGATTTCGTGGCATTTAAATAATTAATTCGCAACTCCTGCAAATAATTCTTGACAAACTAAGTTTTTAGTTATACTTTTGTCTTACCCAACAACTAATTTCTTAGTTAATTCTATTTGCTATGAAGGAACTCACCCGTGCCGAGGAGCAGATCATGCAGATTCTCTGGAAAATAGGCAGAGGATACGTGAACGATATACTGGAGCACTTTCCGGAACCCAAACCGGCGTATAATACCGTCTCCACCATCGTCCGGATCCTTGAAAAAAAGGAATTTGTTGATCATGAAACCGTTGGCAAGGCTCACCGGTACTATCCCAGGGTAAGCAAACGCGAATATGCACGCTTTACCATGAAGCAAATGCTTAACGGCTACTTCAGCAATTCCTACCGGCAGATGGTTTCTTTTTTTACCAGTGATCAGGATCTTACGCTGAGCGAGATGGAAGAAATACGGCAGCTGATGGATCAGCAGATTAATGAGAAAAAACAAAAGCCATGACACCCCTTTTTCTGTACCTGGTTAAGGTTGCTCTGTTTAACGCGCTGATACTCGGTGTGTATTATTTCGTTGTAAGACGTGGCAGCAATATAAGTCTGATGCGCGGAGTGCTGCTGGCGGCCATTGTTTTGCCGCTGCTGCTTCCCTTGCTGCCCCGGCCTGGCATTCAGAGGGGGGGTGAGGATATCCCGGTTTATGTGATGACGCTTCCCGAAATCAGTTCCGGAATAACCATAAGCGGCGAAACAGGCAATACGCTGTTTCCACCCGCCCATGAAATGCTTTACTGCGCGATCACTCTGCTGATGCTGTCAGCCCTTGTCTTTTCCATTGTCTCCGTTGCCTTTCGGATGCGCAAATCAAAACCCGGGATAACGCCGTACGGGAAAGTACTTCTGGATCCGAAAATAAACAGCCCTTTCTCTTTTTTCCGCTGGGTGTTTTTCCCTGAAAAGTGTCTGGAAAACCCCGGTGCAGATCTTTTGCTCAGGCATGAGTTCAGCCACGTACGCCGTCGCCACAGCCTCGACCGCATGGTATCGGCGGCATTCAGGGCATTTTTCTGGTTCAGTCCGTTTGTCCACTTAAACCACAGACTTTTATCGGAAGTCCATGAATACCAAGCCGATGCCGATGCAATCCGCGGTACGGCGGATGACACCGGATACAAAAATCTTATGATCGCCTATGCCGGAGTGACATACGACAACCATGCCGGCAACCCTTTCAGTGCACACCTAAAAAAACGTCTGATAATGCTTAATCAATTAAACCCGCGCAGGCTCAACCCTGCCGCCATCGCAGCAGGAATCGCCCTGATTGCTGCCTTTGCCCTGCTGTCATCCATGATACAGCCCGCATCAACAGCTGTTGCAAATCTCCCTGAAACGGAGCAACAGGCACTGCTCCCCGGCGACACCACCCTCATTCCGGCTGAATATCCGGGGGGCGAAGCAGCAAAAATTAAATTTTTACAGAACAACATCCGGTATCCGTCCGAAGCCCGGAATAACAACGTTCAGGGCACGGTTTTCTGCCAGTTCACCGTTGAACCGGACGGACGGATTACATCTCCGGTGATCGTCAGCGGGATTGGTTCGGGATGCGACGAAGAGGTTCTGAGGGTTATCGCCCTTATGCCTGCCTGGAAACCTGCCACTAAAGGAGGGAAAGAGGTCGGAAGTACTTTTGTGATGCCGGTTAAATTTGCCCTTGCCGGTGAAACCGCGGATGCCGTTACCGACGATATATTCATAATGGTGGAAAATCCCCCGCAATATCCGGGAGGGGATGAAGCCCGCACCGCTTATTTCACATCGGCGATTAAATACCCTGAAGATGCAAGGGCCGAAAAAGTGGAAGGAACCGTTTACGTTAGTTTTGTAATCGAGAAAGACGGAAGCATCAGCAATGCGAAGGTCATCCGTGGCGTAGATCCCCGTTTGGATAAGATCGCTGTTGAAGCCGTCGGCGGAATGCCTGCCTGGAAACCCGGAAGCCAGCGGGGCGCTCCGGTAAGGGTTCAGTATAACATGCCCGTGAAATTCACCCTTGAAAAGGAAAAGGAGAAAACAAAGATTCCGGTTGCCACCAGTAAGCTCAGCGATGGCCGTGAAGTATACAATATTGTGGAAGAGGTTCCGGAATACCCGGGAGGGATGGAGGCACTGTACGATTACCTGAAAGCAAACACAAAATATACCGAACAGGCTAAAAAAGAGAAAATTGAAGGAACCGTATATATCGGTATGGTGGTGGAAGCCGATGGAAGCATCAGCAATGCACAGATTCTGCGCGGCATTGGCGGAGGACTCGACGATGTTGCCCTGAAAGCAATCCGCAATATGCCGGCCTGGAAACCTGGAAAACAGGAAGGAAAGGAAGTCCCGGTGCGTTTCAATATCCCGGTAAAATTCAGACTGGATCCCTCGGCACCCGGCAATAACATGGAACTGCCCGAGAAAATTGTTTACCAGGGACGGGAAGTGTATTACAAAGCGGAGCAGATGCCGGTTTATCCGGGTGGCAACGAAGCCATGCTTGCCCACTTCAAAAACTACATTCCGGGTCTTGTATTCGATACAACGGGAGACCTCAAGGGTACCATATACATAAGTTTCATTGTAGAAACCGACGGAACCATCACCCCTGCAAACGTTTCGGCAGAATCCGACAGCAAAGTGGAAAAGGGAAAGCTGATGGAAGCAATGAAAAAGATGAAGGGCTGGAAACCCGGCAACACGAGGGGAACGGAGGTGCCGGTGAAACTAATCTATTATCTGAAGATAAACGAATAGAAGAAGTAAGGGATGATATTCCGGATTCTCCTGTTTATGCTGCTTCCCCTGATTTCAGAAGCGACTGTCTGCTGGCCGGCCATTTCCGGAACCAACCGGTATAATGCGGACGGTCAAAGACACGGGCGCTGGGTATATTATTGGGACGATGCCCAAAAAATGCCTATGAACCGCCTCCGTTTTAAGAACGGTCGCGAATACGGACTCAACCGGTATTACGAAAAAAACGGGAAGGTATGGCTCAGGTTCAGGGCATTCAGCGACGGCCGGATGAACGTTACCTATTTTGATGGGTACGGCCGCAGGGAAAAGAAAGGCAAAGCCCTGATGATTTACGATTCAACCCAGCTCAGGTATTGCTGGCATGGCAGATGGAAATTTTACGAACACGGCCGCTGCATCCGTAAAACCATCTACGAAATGGGCGCGGAAATATCTCCGGAAGAAAGAATGCGGAGGCGCTCAATACGCCTCCGCTGCCATTTTCAGGAATGTCCCAGCGTATCGGCTTCTTCGGAAGTCCAGTCGTAATTGTATAGCCCCTCAATAAGGCGTTTTTCCTTCTCTTCCGGCGACAACACCTCATAAGCCCTCTTTTCGGCTTCAAATGCAGCGTGTTTCTCGGCTTCAACCCGGTGTATCTCTTCCAGATATGCCTGTTCCACCCTGCGTTTGAGGAAATCGCCGGCAACAGCCGGGAACAACTCGAGCAGAAGTTCCTCTTTTTCGTTTGCAGCAAGTTTCACCCCGCCGTACTCATGAAATACCGGGTTGTCCTGACGTTTGTAAAACCTTGTGTCGTAAGGTGTTTCTTCGCGTACCCCGGCTACGCTGTACCTGAACCCGGGATCCACCGGTACGGGGGTTTTACCGTAAATTCCTTTTACCAGATTTACAAACTGAATCGATTTGGTGGTGTAAGCCGGCTGGCCCTTTGATTCATCAATGGCACAGTTTACAGCCTGCACGCCAACTATCTGGCTGGTAGGAGTCACCAGGGGCGGACAACCGGCATCCATACGTACGGATGGAATCAGCTCCAGGGTGCGTGGCAGCAGCTTTTCCAGCTTCAGCTGTTTCAGTTGCGCCAGCATATTTGAATACATCCCGCCGGGAATCTCTGCTTCCTTCACTTTTTCGTCCGGTTCGGGGAACCCGAAATAGCTTTCTATCCGATGGCAAACCTCCAGCAGCTCTTCTTCCTTGTCGGCTTTTGCAAAAGCAATGGCAAGTTCAAACAACTCTTCGATATCGCGCGGCAATACATCAGTCACCAAATTAAATTCGCGGGGAAACTCCTTATACTGATCAAATTCTGCCAGTTCCTGCCTGATTTCGCGCAACAGGGCATCCAGTTTCACCACCGCTTCTTTATCAACACCGGTTTCGATGTTCATACGGTCGCAGAACAGCTGAATAATCTCAAAGGAGGCTGCAGCAGTTCCACCCGAAAAGGACATAATGTTGGTATCCACGATATCGGCACCGTTCACAATCGCCATCAGCGTCGACGCCAGCCCGTAACCGGGCGTACAATGGGTATGGAAATCAACCGGTATGTTCAGATTTTTCTTCAGCATTCGTACGAGCCTACCGGCACGCTTCGGAGGAATCAGTCCGGCCATGTCCTTAATAGAGATCATGTCGGCACCCATCTCCTGCAGTTTCAGCGCTTTATCGATATAATACTGATCGGTAAAGATGTGGGTTTGCAGGGGTTTGGCCTGAAGCAGGGCTTTCAGTTTCTTCAGTCTCGAAAAATACGGATCCACCGTATAGCAAACAGCACAATCGGCAATCCCACCGTTTTCTTTGACCGATTTTATGGTTGATCCAATATTGTCGGTATCGTTCAACGCATCAAAAATCCGCATGATACTGATTCCCGATTTGATGGCATTACGGTTAAAACCATCGATCACATCGTCGGGATACGGATTGTAGCCAAAAAGATTCCTTCCGCGCGATAGTGCAGTAAGTTTTGATGTATCACTAACGCCTTCCTTTATCTTTTCAAGCCTGTCCCATGGGTTTTCATTCAGGTAACGCATAACGGAATCGGGAACGGCACCTCCCCACACCTCCATTGCATAAAAGCCCGCTTCACGGTATAGCGGAAGCACACGGTCAATCTGTTGTTGTGTCATGCGGGTGGCAAACATCGACTGCTGGCCATCGCGTAAGGTCAAGTCTCTGATTAAAAGTTTTTTACCCATACAAGAAGTAAGATATATAAAGTAGTACTAAGTTATTTACTCTGTTTATAAAGGTCTGTAATTCAACAAATGACCTCAAAGGCAAAAGTAAAAACTTTAATATTCAGTATAATACGCAATTGAAAATAAATAAGCAACTCATTATTCCTTGTATTTTTGCATCCCCCTGCATTTACCTTTTGATAAAAATCGCAATGACCATTGGTTATCACCCCGATACCAGGCATCCTGAAGTTTACCCCCACATTCAACTGCTTCCGGTACCGGAAAGGGTTTCGGCCTACGTTAAGACCATCTGGCAGCTCGAGAAGGGCAGCGGAAACCATCACGAACGCTTGCTTCCCAACGGTGAAACCCAGCTGATCTTCCACTACGGAGCTCCTTTCAGCGAAAGCTATGCAGGAAAAGATGCGGGCACACAACCGCAAAGTCTGATATGCGGACAGTTTACCGCGTATAAGGACATCTTTTCGTTTGAACGGGCAGGACTGCTGGGGGTGGTTTTTCATCCCTTCGCTTCCAATGCTCTTTTCGGCATTCCGGCACATTATTTTACCCATCTTACGGTAGGATTAGCCGATATTGAACGCAGCCTCGGGGAAACCGGACGCCGGGTGGCCGAAGCTCCCGGACTGCAGGAGCGCTTACGGATCATCGAAGATTTTATTGTGCGGCGCCTGCAAACGCTGAATCAGCGTCATTTTGCACTGATACGGAAGAGTGTCGGACTGATTGCCAATAACACCCATGAACCGGGGATTTCAAAAGTCGCCAATGAATTGTTCATCGGAAACCGGCAGTTTGAGCGACTGTTTAAAGAATACTTGGGACTCTCTCCGGCCCGTTTTTCAGGAATAGTGCGTTTCAACAAGGCTCTTTCGCTTTTTGGCAGTCCGCTGAATCTGACAGAAATTGCGCTTGAATCGGGCTATTACGATCAGGCCCACTTTATCCGCGATTTCAAGCGCATTTCCGGCGATGCGCCCTCCGTTTACCGGAATAACCTGGCATTGACTCCAGGCCGTTAAAAAGTCGTTTTTATACAATTCTGCCGCCTGGTGCTGCCATAATTTTGCGTAAAAAAAACCGAATGAAACAGTCAGACAACCTCGTTGAAAAAAGCAGGCAGTATTTGCAGATGCTTTGCGACACCATTCCGGGCCGCTGCGTGGGCAGCGAGGGAAACCGGATGGCTACCGGTTATTTCAGTGAAACGTTAAAATCCCTGGGATGGGAGCCGGAATCACCTGCATTTGATGCCATAGACTGGACAAGTAAAGGCGCTAAGCTGACCGCCGACGGACAGGAATTCAGCGTGCATTCAAGTCCCTATTCCAGGGGATGCGATACCGAAGCCACCCTGATTGCGGCAGGAAACCTGCAGGAGCTGGAAGTGCTCAGAATGGAAGGCTGCATTGTGCTGCTGCACGGTGAACTGGCCGTTGAACAGCTGATGCCAAAGAATTTCGTATTCTACAACCCCGAACATCATCGGAAAATCATTGCACGGCTTGAGGCGGGCAAGCCTGCGGCACTGGTATGTGCCACCGGCTTTAATCCGGAGCTGGCCGGCGGCGTTTATCCCTTCCCATTGATTGAGGACGGGGATTTCGACATTCCATCCGTATTTACCACCGAAGAAATTGGTACACAGCTTCTGAAGTATACGGGCGAAAAGGTCAGACTGGTTTCTGATGCCGTCCGAATTCCCGGGAAGGGGTATAATATTACTGCTCTTAAAGGAAAAAATGCCGGAAAACGAATTGTGGTTTCTGCCCACATCGACGCCAAGAAGGGTACGCCCGGAGCCATCGACAACGCCACGGGGGTTATTGTGCTCCTTCTGCTTGCCGAAATGCTGAGGGATTATAATGGCGACACTGCCGTGGAACTGGCAGCATTTAACGGAGAAGATTATTACGCTGTCCCCGGCCAGATGCTTTACATATCTGAAAATCAGGACTCTTTTGATCAAATTATTCTAAACATAAACATCGATGGAGCAGGCTACCACGAGGGCGGCTCCGCGTATTCGCTGTTTGACCTGCCGGAGAATATGGAACATGAGGCTCATCTGGTTTTCGGAAGTTCGCACGGTTTTTGGGAAGGCCCTCAGTGGCCGCAGGGCGATCACAGCATTTTCGTTCAGTACGGATGCCCGGCAATCGCAATTACCTCCGAATGGTTTCTGCATAATATGTACACCCAGCGCATCACCCATACTCCCGGCGACCATCCCCGCATCGTAAATCCGGAACAACTGCCCGCTATAGCCGAAGCCATACTGGATATGATAAAAAAATGCTGATACCGGAGAAACCGGCATCAGCAGAATCCAGTAATGATCGTATCTACAGGCTTAGTTCACGGCAACAACCGGTGTTTCCACGGCCTGAAGAACCTCTTTGGTATCGTCGTCGTAAACGAATGCAATAACGCTGCAGTTTTCCGCCACGTATTCATCCTTCACAATGTGCCTGAAAGAATTAACCAGAAATTCGGGGTTTGCGGTTCCCGCTGTGGCAATGCTGCTCCCCCAGGTTGTGGTGATGGCTGTCCGGAGTACGTGGTTATGCGAATAGTTTAAAATCAACGGCACATCGCCCGAAGCGGAATCGTTGTTCTTCTGGGGCTTTACAATTCCGCTTTCGGTAAGTACAACCACCAGTTTCAGGTTTTTATCGACACCGGCGATGAACTTTGTTTTCACGTGCGTACACAGCTTGCGTTCGGCTGCGTCGTACTCATTTATCATCTGCAGATCAATTACGGGAACGGCATTCAGGGCTGCTGCAATGGCAGCACCCCATCCCGAAGGAGATACGATGTGTGTTGACGGATATCCCTTGCGGTCGATGAGTCCGTTGGGGTTGCCAACCATTCCCACTCCGAAGAAATTATCCCAGGCAGTACCAGCCTCTGACCTGAAGTCATAGGTAAAATCGCCCGAGGAGGTAGGATTGGCGAAAAAGCCGGCATGAACGGCCAGAAGCACCAGGCGATCGCCGTGTACTTCCTTAAGATCGTGCGCGATAATCGCAGCTTTCGGACAGTTAACGCAGGTATGTCCGGTGTAATCTTCGAGCAGCACCCGTTTCTGCACCGTGGTTACTTCCGGAAACTCCGGAACCGGACACGCTGCCGTATCCACCGTACCCGTTATAATTACGTAGGGAGCTTCTATTTTATCGCAGGCAGTAATAAATGCAAGTCCGGCAATTGCCAGAAATATCAGCGAAAGCGGTTTTATTTTGTTCATCGTGATCATTTTCTCTTGGTTCTGAATCCGGCCCGGGCCGGATATATTATTCCCGGTTTTCAGAAAGAACTGGTTAGTGTGATGGTTAAACCATTCGATGCCGGAACGTTGCGGCATACTCCCCCGACGCAGACGATGCCTTCACGCTGCTTTCCGTAGGTGAGCGACAAACGGTTGGATCCGTTGGTATAACCTGCCGAAAGTGTGGGATAATGGAAGCGCATGTCCTTGTCCGGATTACCGTAGTTGTACTGGTCGGCAACCGTAACAAACCATTTCGGTGCAAAAGTGTACTCTATGAGAAACTGCAGCCAGTCTCCCTTGTCCTGTTCCGTTAACAAATGCTGATATTCAAGTTTCAGCGCCTGTTTGTTGTCGAAACGATGCGTTGCATCGATAATACCAATGTGCGCATTTACCATAGGATCTCCGGCATGGCCTTCGATTACGTCGATGTTATACTTCAGATACACGTAAGAAACCAGCATCTTGAAGCTGTTTGTGAACTTGCGCTGGAGTTCGATGTTCAGATCCTGAAAATACAGCTCATCCCCGAATACATTAAAAGGAGATGAATAGCCCAGGGTGCCGGGCTGTCCGACGGCAGTTTCGCCTTCCGCAGGATCCATAACGATGGAGGTTACCCTTGAGAAGTTAACCGCTACATCGGTTCCGTATTTGCCTCCGATTTTGCTTCCCCTGGGAATTTTGTAATTGATTTGCCCCTGAACGGCCATTTCACCGTTGGGCTGGGTTGCATAGGGATACATGGCCGACAAGCTGTAGGCATGCTGACGGGTGAGTGCCGGCAGATAGTTGATATCAAGTACGTTACCCGTTTCTGTGCGCTTTGATTTGAAGCTCATGTTGTCGGTACGCTTGGCAGAGGCAATAATGCCGAGTCCGCGGGTGGAATAGGTTGCCTGCAGCAGCAGCGATTGTCCTTCCTTGTATATGTAATTGTTGATGGCCGAAGGGTCGTTGATTTTGTTCGCATATTCCCCGTCGAAGGCAAAACGTCCGCTGCTCAGGTTGAAGCGGGCTGCCCAGGCCGTAACGTTAGCCGGCAGGTCGAGCATGGCATTTGGTCCTGCAGCAATTTCTTCGCGGGGCTGATACTTACTTACAAAGCTTCCGCCAAGGGTAAGTCTGGTCGGAATTTTTCCTTCCTTATCGAAGATATCGTTCAGGGCAAACTCACCATCGAGACCCCTGACAATACCGGGGCCCTGCTCCCAGAAGAAACGCTGGGTACCGATCAGGCCTTTCAGGGTAATGCCCTGTGCCGGGCTGAAACGTACCCTTGCACCTTTCAGGGCGTTGTCGTATCCCAGATTACGTTCCTCATAGCTGCGCAGAACCATACCGCTGCCGAACTGCTCGTAGAAATTACCGACGGTAATCTCGAACTGGTCGTTCTGCCAGGAACCGAACCAGTATGGCACTCCGCTGCCTTTATACCGGGGGTCAAAGCCCAGAATGGGATTCAGGTAGGTTTCGAAACGCATGCCTGCATTAAAGTTACCGTTGCTGTACAACAGGTTGGCGAAGGCATTCATGCGCATTTCCTCATCCACCTCATAGGCACCAATAGCCGAATCGGCACGGTAAACCTGAGCATCAAGCTGGAAATTGCCGCTGACCTTTCCTCCTTCCAGAATACTCTGGGAAAAAACAAAGCCGGGTAGAAGAAGAAGGCCAATAACCACGGTCTTAACAAAGAATACTGGTTTCAAGAACGTAAAGAATTAAGTGACACGAATTGATTGATATAGTCGCATGGATTCAGCATCGTGCTGTACCTTAACGGAATACTGTCCGCCAGGTAACAGAATCAATGCGATTCAATGGTTTCGCCGCGTTTGAGCGAACGCACCATTTCGATAAGCTGCAGCTCGCTGCCTTCGCTGAACGAGGTATGCTGCCACACAATTTCACCCTTTCCGCTTATCAGAAAGGTATGCGGGATCATATTCACATTCATGGCCCTTTTAAAATCGCCGTTCGGATCCAGCAACACTTCATAATCCCATCCTTTTCCGTTGACCGTCGGAGCCACACGCGACGAGGACCTGGAGTCATCGATGCTGACGGCAACAAGTTTTACACCGGTTTCTTCTACCCACTCATCGTAAACTTCTGCAATGGTAGTAAGCTCGTTGATGCAGGGCTTGCACCACAATGCCCAGAAGCTCAATATAATGGGATTGCCGTCGTTGGTAATCTCCGAGGTGTTGAGGGTTTTTCCATCCAGCGTTTTAACATTGACAGAAGGAAGCATTTTGTACGATTTTTCTGCATCCTGGGCCGTTACGCCAAGTGCCAAAGAAAACAAAGCGGCAAAAAAGATAATTTTTTTCATGAGTTACTGATGTTGGTATATTCTGTTTTCGTTTTCAAGAATCATGCCTTTTCAGGCGATAAAGACTTCAAGGATTTTTGAAGCTGACGAGGGAATTATGTCAACCCTGTCGATGGAGGCAGGGATCAGCAAGGCTTCGCCCTGCTTCAGATTTACCTGTGGCTCCGTATCCCCGTCGTGCACAACGGTTACCGCGCCTTCAACGCAAACATAGATTACGAATGAATCGAGTTCGGTGTAATCCTTTGCCAGTGCTTTGCCGAGCTGTATCAGGCTGGTGGTGAAAAACGGACTGCTCACCATGGTTGCAGTTCCGTTTTCCCGGGGAGTATATTCCGTTTTATACGAATCGTAAACCCCGAAATCGATGGCATCCAAAGCCTCTTCGGTATGCAGCTCACGCGATTTGCCGTTCTCGTCAACTCTGTCCCAGTCGTAAATCCTGTAAGTGGTGTCTGAAGTCTGCTGAATCTCGGCCAGAAAGATTCCGGGACCCAGTGCATGTACCCGACCGGCAGGCATATAGAAAACATCTCCCCTGCTTACCTTTTCCTCATTCAGAATTTCTTTCAGCGTCTTATTCTCCAGATGCTGCAGATAGGTTTCCCGATCCACTTTCCGTTTAAATCCGCTGATCAGCTCAGCCCCCGGATCGGCATCCATGATGTACCACATCTCCGACTTGCCGTAACCAATGTTGCGCTTAGCAGCCAGCTCATCGTCGGGATGCACCTGAATGCTCAGGTAATCGGCTGCATCGATGAACTTTACAAGAATGGGAAATTCTGCACCAAAACGTTCATAAACAGCATCCCCCACCAGGTCGCCCATGTAAATTTCCACAAGTTCATTCAGCTCATTCCCGGCAAGGAATCCGTTTTCAATTCCCGTCTGGTTGCCTTCAACGCCCGATAGTACCCAGGCTTCTCCGCAATTGGGAAGGGGAGAAAAATCGATTCCCAGTACCTTCCGGATTTTATTTCCACCCCATATTTTGTCTTTGAGTACGGGACGGAATTTCAAAGGATATAAGCGGTTTTCCATACGTTCTTTCCTAAAATCAGGGGCTAAAATTACAATTAAATTCAATCTGCAATTCGCCTTATGACGCTTATGCAAGGAATGGAAGGTGGAATACGGGTACTTTTACAATAATATTAATAAGTCTTGCGCCGCTTATCGCCTGCTGTTGCACAACAGCCCCGGCAACAGGGGTTTCTGAAGAAAACATCCGCAATTGAAAAAAAATAGAAAAAAATCTGCCTTCCCGGGAAGGCAGAAAAAAATGCAGCAACCGAAGTGGTTGCTGCATCCATAATTCAGTTTCCGGCAGTATTACCTGACGAAAAATTTGAAGCTTGCGGTTCCCTCGCCGTTCATCAGGCGGGCCACATAAATTCCCGAAGGAATGTTCAGGTTCATGCTGTAGTGATTGCTGCCTTCGAGGCGTCGGCCGTAAACCTGCTGTCCCTGAAGGTTAAAGAGTGCCAGGCTAAATCCGGTAACGTTTCTGGTCTCGATCTTCAGTTCCTTTCCGGATGCATACACCTTAACATCGTTGAAGGCGGGAGAGGTAACGTTGATGGTAATCAGATCGAGGAACAGAACGTCGTCGGCGCCACCGAGAGGATTTCGGGTATCGGTAAGAAGCCATACTCCGTCATACATCACGTAGTCTTGGATTGCAATGAATTCGGTACGGCTGTATACCGTCACGTTCCGTACCCCGGCCTCGTTCAGATTAGGAACTATGGTACCCCAGGATCCGTCGGCTCCGGCAACTTCTGTGAGGTAGAAGGGCGCGTAGGAGGTTATTCCGCTGAAATCAATGCCGCTGGCTTCGATGTGCGTTCCTGCAAGGGGTCTGCCGCTTCCCTCCACGTTGTCGAAGAGGAATACAAAATCCTTAGGATCGTCGTAGCTGACGCCGCGGATAGCTGTACCCATGGTTGGTTCAGCTTCGGTTCCGAACTGCAGTACGGTGGAATAATCGGCAGTGGTGAGACGGTTTACAACCTCTTCCCCGCCAAGTCCGTCGTTCAGCGAGATGCGCATAAACACCTGGTTCCCCGGAGTAAAACGTGCATTTCCGCTGGGCTCTGTAATAAACCATCCGGTAAAGCTTCCGGAAGCATCCGTAGTAAACTCTCCGTATTCACCCGGAGTATTCATCGAGGTTCCGGTAGTTCTGTTAAAGGTTCCGTTGGCGCTGATGTAGATGCTGTTTCCGGCTCCGTTGGCATCGGGAAGATCGGTTCCAATCACCACCTTGTTGAAGTACCTGTAGGTTGCCCCGGGCATAAGATTGTTGATGCTTGCCTTGTAGGCATAAGGAACCCTGAAGTTATTGGTTCCGTTGATTCCCTGGATAAAAAGAGGCATAAATACGCCGGTAAGTTCCGGCTGCAGCGAGGATGTTACCGAGCCGTTGCAGGTTACCGTTTTTTCGGTTGCTCCGCCTCCGGCGTTAACAATAGCCTCGTTGTTATAGTTTCCTGCACTCAGTCCGGCTTTCAGCCTTACGGATATGGTCAGCGGCTGACCGGTGATCACTCCGCTGGCAAAAGGAAGGCTAAGGGAAGCACTGAACGTAGTTCCGTCTGACGACACTTCGTAGTTGGCAGGAGCAGTTACGGTTACATTGCCGCTGCCCTCCAGTTCGTTACCGCTGAGGGTGTAGGTCTGAACGGCCGAGGGGCCGCTGCCTTCGGTGTAGTTGAAGCCGTTCAGTACGGAAGGACTGACGGTAAGCACGGGCTGACCGGCAGGCATAAGGTCGATAATCAGGATATCGGTTTCACCGCCGAAGGGGTTACGGGTATCGTAAACGCCCCAGACTCCGTCTTCGGATGTGTGCACGGCAACCAGACTTCCGTCGGCATTGCTGCGCTCTTCGATGCGGCGGATGCCGTCGGGCAGAAGATTGGGAACGATGCCGCCCCAGGATCCGTTGTTACCCTGAACCTGTCCGGTGTAGAACGATACATAGGTACCTGCTGCGGCAAAATCGATACCAGTAGTTTCGATGCTGCTCCCGTATACCGGGCGACCGCTACCATCCACGTTATCGTACAGGAATACCATATTTCCGGAAGCTGCTTCCGAGATACCCCGGATACCGGTACCCATATCGGTTTGATAGGCATTGCCAAAATTGATGACGGAAACCGATTCTGCCGAAGTAACCCGGTTAGCTACGGATGTTCCGTTGTTTCCGTTGTTCAGCATTATACGCATAAACAGCTGGTTACCCGGAGTAAACCGGACGTTTCCGCTGGGTTCGATCATAAACCATCCCGTAAAGGAGCCGCTGGCGTTGGTGGTAAACTCCCCATACTGTCCTGCAGTTCCCAGATTGGTTGAAGTTGTGCGAAGGAATGAACCATCGGCATTCACAAAAATGGTATTACCGGCACCATTGCTTGTAGGCGAATCCGTTGCATCAACAATTTTGTTGTAGTAACGGTATGTTGTATTGGGGTAGAGATTACTTATCGTAGCAAGGAAAGAATACGGTACTCGTTGAGCATTGGTTCCGTTCAGCCCCTGTATCCATGAAGGCAGGGTAATGGCTGAGAATACCGGGACCAGATCGGTAACCGAACCGCTGCAGGTTACACTGGCTGCCAGGGCACTTCCGCCGGTATGGGTTATAACCTCATTGTTGTAGTTCCCAATGGCGAGCCCGGCTTTAAGACGAACCGACAGCGTACGGGGTTGTCCGGTAATAATACCGCCGGCATACGGAAGGTTTAAGGAAGCAGCAAAGGTCGTTCCATCCAGCGACACTTCATAATCTGCGGGAGCCGTTACAACGATGTTTCCGCTGCCCACAAGGTTTTCGCCGCTGATCTGGTAGGTTTGTGCTGCTGAGGGGCCGCTTCCGACTTCATACGTAAATCCGGTGAGCGTTGCGGGGGTTACGGTAAGTGCCGGGGTATTCCCTGCCATGATGGAAACGTTGTCAATCTGCCATGACCTGTAGAAACCAACGTTATAATGGTATTTAAAAGCTATGTAGACATTGTCAGCGGTTATCAGCGAAAGGTCCACGGCACCCGAAGGGGTCCATGTTTGTTCGGCGGTGGGATAGGTAAACGCGAGCTCGGTCCAGGTGGCACCGGAAGGATCCCCAACACCGGCGTAATTGGTTGAATACAGGAGTTTAAAGTAATTATCGGTATCATCGCTTCCATACCGCATCCAGCTTTCAAACGTCAGGGTGCTGTTGAAGTTCTCATTCAGATTGATGCCTGGAAGAATAAACCAGTCTTCTTCCAGCATATTGGAGCCAAATCCGTTCATATAAACGTACTCTCCGCCGGAGCTGTGCAGCCATTTTTTGGTATCTCCGGATACGCTGTAATCGTAACAGATTCCCATACCGGTGGCAAAGTTCTCGGTATAGGGAAGAGTGGTTGTGGCGGGAGCCTCAACTTCTCCGTTACAGGTAACAATTGCCGAGGTGGCCGTGCCTCCGGAGTTCACGATCTGCTCTCCGTTGTAAAGTCCTCCGGTCAGTCCGGCTTTCAGGCGGACGTAAACGGGAGTGGCGCTCAGGGCACCGCCGGTATAGGGAACCGACAGCGCAGTTTGTGAGAACGTGCTGTTGTCGAGAGAAATCTCATAGTTAGCGGAAGGGGTAACGGTGATGTTGCCGCTGGCCGGGGAGAGATCTGCACCGGAAAGGTTGTATGTTTTGGAAGCTGATGGACCGTTGTTTATCGCATACGTAAATCCCGAAAGCGCAGCAGGAGATGCTGAAAGCACTGGATTGGGTCCGCTTGCCGGAGCTACTGCTTCTGCCCATGTGGTTGCTACCCGGATTCCGTCAACTAATACACGCTGAGAAGCACTGTACTGTCTAAGGGCTATTGATCCAACGTTAGAATAACTCGCTGTCTCAGTAAACGTTGCATCAGGAGTTGTTGGTTCTGAGGCCGGGAAAGTAGTGAATTTGTATAAACTTGAGATTTTCGTACTAATCTCAAGTTTTAAAACAACCAATGTAGGAACACCAGCAGTTATCGGCACATATGTGGTCGGGGCACTAGTGCCTATCCCAATTCCATCACCCGTTGCATTTACCCATAAGCGTGTAAAAAAAGTTGAACCTATGGTCTGTTGAGCTAAGTGCAGAAAATACCCTCCACTGTTGGTAGCCTCGGTTTGAATAATGACGGCTGCATAAACGGTACCTGTGGTTACCTGGTCGAATGTCCTGTGTACATCCTCCCCGTTATTATCAAGATTTGCTGCGCCCCCGATTCCCGAGCCGGCATATCCGGCGAAAACGAGCCCGTTGGTAACATCAATAGCCTGAGTCCCTCCACCACTATGGGCGGTCCAGCCATTATCGGTAAGCAAGGCTCCGATCGGATAATTAAAATTATCAATCAGCAAGGGCTGAGCCGATAAAGCACTTGTCAGAAACAAGGTGGCCAGGACCGTAAGCAGTCTGGTCATTAATGATCTTTTTGTTTTGTTGTTTCGGTTTTTCATGTTTTATAATTTATGATTTCATGAATGCGGTAAAAAGGTAAAAATTTGGAGTACAACGCAGATAAACTGCCAATCATTTATCAGTTATAGCAAGGATAATTTCTCAATCCCATTGCTTACCTCACCATCACCTTCCTGCTGAAGGTTCCCTTGTCGCTCAGAATGCGAACGATGTAGGCTCCGGATGGTACGCTGAGGGTGATGGTGGCAGTGGTGCCGCTGATCGGGTAGCGGGCGGCTTCCTGTCCGTAAAGGTTGATGAGCTGAATGCTGCCGCTGACGGAGCTGTTCAGTTCAACGGAAAGGATATTGCCGTATGTGAAGATGTTTCCCTGATCTGCGCCGGAAGAGCCTGTGCCCAGGGTGGTGATTACTGCGAGCACATTTTCAAGTCCGCCGGAAGGGTTACGGGTATCCACTCCACTCCATGTGCCGTCGGAAGAAGTGGGTGCCGAGACAATACTACCGTCGGCAAGGCTGCGCTCTTCTACTCTTTTAACGCCTGCTGGGTTGTTGTTCGGGACAATACCTCCCCAGGACATATCGGTCCCGGCCACGCCGTTGTAGTAAAAATCGGCGTGTGTACCCTGTATGAACTCAATGCCGGATGTTTCGATTTGCGTTCCCAGAAGCGGACGGCCTGTGCCATCCATGTTATCGTAAAGAAAAATAAAGTTTTTGGGTACGAATGCTCCAAAGCCGTTGATGGCGGTACCGGTTGAATCGGCCATATGGGTATAGAATCCGAGTACTTTAATGCTTTCGGCGGATGTAAGGCGGGTGGCCTCGGTTGTTCCGCCGGCACCATCGTTCAGCATAATGCGCATGTAAATTTCGTTGCCGGGTTTAAACCGGGCGTTGCCGGTTGGTTCGGTCATAAACCATCCCGACCAGTTTCCTTCCACATCGGTGGTTAACTCACCGTGCTGTCCTGCCGTTGTAAGGGAGGGCGAAGTGGTTCGGGTGAACGTGCCGCTTGCCGGATCCACAAAAATCACATTTCCGGCTCCGTTGTATTCCGGTCCGTCGCTGCCGCTCACCACTTTGTTGTAGTACTTGTAGGTTGAGGAAGGCAGCAGGTTGCTGAGGGAGGCATGGAAAGCCATGGGAACCCGGTTATTATTGAAAGGCGTTGCACCTTCAATGAACTGAGGAAGAATCATGGAGGTTATTTCGGGCGGATTGGCCGTTGTTACGGTTCCCGAAACGGAGACGGTAAGTTCCGGGGCACTTCCCCCGTTTGCTGCGATGAAACCGGTATAGCTTCCGGCTCCCAGCGATGCTGCCAGCCGGATTCCTAAAACCTTTCCGTTGAATGCACCTCCGGAATAGGTAAATTCCAGGATGTCAGCAAATGTACTCCCTCCGTCGGGCGTCATTTCATAGCCGTTGGGTGCTTCCACCACAATTGCACCGGCTTCCGGGCTCAGGTTCATCCCGCTGAGGGTCACGTTCTGAATATCGGAAGGTCCGCTGCCCTGGGTATAGGTAAATCCCGACAGGCTGCCGGGAGAGGCCATCAGAAGGGGCGATTCTCCGCTTCCCTGGAAGGTGACGTTATCGTAGCGCAGCGTTCCGCTGGAGCCGTATGTGCTTGTGGATGTTGCTGCCCCGTAATTTGTCCCGTCAACGAATTCGGTCACAATCCGCACACCGAATGCGGGATTGTCGGCTGCTCCGGAGATTCCGGAGAAATTCGCCGAGCGCTGATACCAGGTATCTCCGGCATCGGCGATAAAACGGCCGTTGTCAAATCCCTTGTCGATACCGTTGGCTGTGTTGGTGGCATTGGCCGCGGAGGCTTCGAAGTTTTGCCATTCGGTGCCGTTCAGTGTGTACTGAATGCGCAGGCGGTTGGCGGAGGTGTTGCTGTGGCGGCCGTCCCAGCTCAGACCAATCATACTGTATCCGGCCGTGGAAACCAGAAACTCCACTCCTGCAGTCCCCGAGCCCGTACCCTGCGCAGGATAACCGGATGAATTCCAGGCTCTGCCGCCGGATCCGGTTCCGGTTAAACCGGTTGCAAAGGTAGCGGTGGTTCCTCCTTGCAGACTGGCAGTTCCGGATCCCGTGGACGGAGTAACGACGTCTCCCTCGAAGGTCCATTGGGTAATTACCACCTGTGCTCCGGCATTACCGGTAGCAATAATAAAACCCAAACCCGTCAGCAGTATAAAAACCAGATTGAACAGGTAATTTTTCTTCATAGGTAATTGGTTTAATGAATGTTACGTTATGCGTAAAAAATCTGCCGGCAAATCCGGCATCTTTTCTCCTAAATGAAGGAGGAAAATACAAAAATAATTCTTTTCAGCCACACGGAGTGTTAATTTAACGTAAACAAATAATACCGCAAAATAGTTAAATCTGTGCGAATATCCGAAGAAATCAGTCTGTATTTTCCATTTTAACCGGGCGGAATGATCTGTGGTGTTCATCCGGTTTCCCCTGCCGGCGATTTATTGCTTATCCGGATTTTTTCTCCCTTTTGCCTGAAGAAACCTGTACCGGAAGACCGCAGCGCAGCCTCTCTCTCTGTGTTTCGCCTTAATCTGCATTCTTTCAGGATATTTCCCCATATTAAATCCATATCTGCTCCGTATCTGGTCCGTATCAGGTCCGATTAAATTCGGACCTGATACGGACCTGTCATAGCGTAATCACGAAGCAATGCAGATGGAATGCGATCCCCTTTAAGGCGGGTAATTCCGGTAAGAGCATGGTTTCGGGAATGGTTCTGTGCTCATGTATATCCAATAAGGCAGTAAGCTGTCAGAAATTATAATGCACCGGATTTTTCGCACCGGGCTTCCATTCCACTTCAATTGCCCGGTACCGCGTAGAAAAATTCCGGGCGATTATTCAAAAACAGAGAACTTAAACCCTCTATTCCAACACTACAAAACAATCATACTTGTTCTTTTCTTAAACAAAAGAACTCTACATTAAATTTTCTACTATACTAATTATTAGTTTTTTAAATTTCTGAATAACTCTACAATACAATCCGTCACGTATTACAAAGCAGTAACAACAAATACATTTTGCGTAAATAAATTCCTTAGCTTTGATATTCAAATAAGCAGCAATATGTTTCTCTTCAGGCATGCCAATAAATCCATTGAGTTGATCGACAGCTTCCTGAACCTTATAGATCAGGGAGCCATACTGTTTCGAGAGGGAGTGAAAAACTACCTGTACGGGAACAGGGAGAGTTTTCTGAACAATCTCCAGACGCTTTCAACGCTCGAAACAGAGGCGGATATCATTAAGCGGCAATTGGAAAATCTGCTTTATTCTCAGTCGCTTATGCCTCAGTTAAGGGGGGACATCCTGAAGCTGATGGAGGATCTCGACAACATCATCGATCTGGCCAAGACCAATCTTTACCAGTTTGATGTGGAAGTACCGTTTATTCCGGCTGAACTTAATCAGGATCTGGTAAAGCTCACCGAATTGTCGGCCTCCGCCATTGAATCGGTAATTCCTGCTGCCCGTGCATATTTCAAGGATCCCGACACGGTGAAGGAAAAACTTCACAGAGTATATCTTTTTGAAAAAGAGGCAGATAAACTTGCTGATTCTATAAAACGAAAGGTATTTCACGATATGCCCGGCTTAAAGCTGAGCGAAAAATTCCATCTGCGTTACTTTACACTCCATATAGAAATGCTGTCGGATGCTGCGGAAAAAACAGCCGATGTGCTTTCAATCATGGCAATAAAACGAACCATTTGATCCAATCGCCTCTGCCGGGATGCTTTACCTGATCTTTTTATCCAGCGGATTATTCCTGGGGTGGTCGCTCGGAGCCAACGATGCAGCCAATGTTTTTGGCACGGCCGTCGGCTCCAAGATGATCCGGTTCCGGAATGCTGCCCTTATAGCCAGTATTTTCGTGATCCTGGGTGCTGTTTTCCAGGGACAGGGCACTTCCGACACGCTTTCGAGTCTGAACGCGGTGGACGCCCTGGCCGGTGGTTTCACCGTTGCCCTTTGCTCCGCACTTACCGTTTACTGGATGACCCGCTACGCGCTGCCTGTATCGAGCAGTCAGGCCATCGTTGGTGCCATCATAGGTTGGAGCTTCTTCGTGGATAAGCCAGCCGACTATACCGTCCTGACAAAAATTGTCGGGACCTGGGTATCGGGACCCATCCTCGGTCTGAT
The DNA here is from genome assembly GCA_022837485.1 of Bacteroidales bacterium. Taxonomy (GTDB): domain Bacteria; phylum Bacteroidota; class Bacteroidia; order Bacteroidales; family Lentimicrobiaceae; genus Lentimicrobium. Next base: position 66,494 of record JALHHH010000008.1, on the reverse strand, counting down.
CTTTGCCGCCCTCTTGTTTACGGGACTCCGGTATCTTCTGCGTAAGCTTAAAATTCATGTAATAAAACTGGACTCTTACATACGTTATTCCCTGGTAATTGCCGGAGCATTCGGAGCTTACAGTTTGGGAGCCAACAATATAGCCAATGTTGTTGGGGTGTTTATAACCTCTGCTCCCGATCTGCTCCTCGATTTCGGATTGTTTACTCTTAACGGAAAGCAATTGTTTTTCCTTGCCGGCGGACTTGCCATTGCTGCAGGAATTATTACCTACAGTAAACGGGTTATGTTAACCGTAGGCAACGGTATCCTGGCCCTTACTCCGGAAGCTGCCATTGTGGTAGTACTCTCACAGGCTCTGGTGCTGTTTGTATTTTCTTCGACCAGTCTCTCCAACGTTTTGATCTCCATTGGCCTGCCGCCAATACCGCTGGTGCCGGTTTCAAGCACGCAGGTAGTGGTGGGATCTGTTATCGGCATTGGCCTCATCAAAGGAGTCCGTGAAATTAAACTCCGTGCTTTGGGCGGGATTGCACTCGGGTGGGTAATTACACCGGTAGCAGCTGGAATACTTACCTATGTATCGCTTTTTTTCGTTCAGAACGTCTTTCACCTGGATGTTACCGCACACGGGCAGGTTGCCACGGATGCAGGGTCAGCCGCTGTTCAGGCAGCATCCGGAATGCGCTATAACCTGATTCTTCCTTCGGTATTTCTGGCAGCTTTACTGGCCATTCTCACCCTTGTTTTCATAATCTTAAGACAAAAACAGCTCAGGCTGCATACGGAAAACGAGCTTCTGCAGCAGCAAAACAGTTCGTATCTGGCTCAGAAGAACTTAAGCACAATGGAGATTTCCGCCATTCAGCTCGAAAACGATCTGCTTAACCAAAAACTGGAATACCGTAAGCGGGAGTTTAACACCATGGTACTCAATATCACCAGCCAGAAAGAATTTTTGCAGGAACTTAACCAAAAGGTTGAAGCAATACGTAAGACAAACGATTCCGACATCAGGGAAGAGCTTATTGCCGGGCTTTCGCTGATGCTGAAACAGAAAATGTCGTTCAGCAATGAAACCGAGGAGTTTTATTCAAAAGTGGAGCAGGTTGACCGCGATTTCCGGCAGAAACTGAGCAACATGTATCCCGACCTTACGGAACAGGAGAAGCGGCTGACTATATTATTACGATTAAATCTATCGTCGAAAGAGATATCCTCCATGCTCGGCATCTCGCCCAAGAGCGTGGAAATTTCGCGTTACCGTTTACGGAAGCACCTGAATTTGAAACCCGGCGATAACCTGACACAATTCATACAAAACCTTTAAAACGATTCACTATGAACAAAATGAAAATGTTAAGCCTGATTGCCGGAATGCTGCTGATCGGCGGCTTTTCCGGAAAACTCAGTGCCCAGGAGACCGACACCAGCGTCCGTTACAACCAGTACGGAGCAGTTGTCTACAGAACGCCCCTGCATGCAGAGGAAAGAAACGGCATCCTTGTTCTGGAAAGTAAGGATCAGAAGTACAAGATCTGGTACGATGCCAGGGTTCAGGTTGACGGAGCCATGTTTTTCGGCGACACCTACAATCCAATCGGCAATGGTACATCGATACGCCGCGCCCGCTTTGCGGTTAAAAGTCAGTTTACCGAAAAATGGTACGGCGAATTTGACATGGATATCTCTAACTCGGAGCTTGAGCTGAAGGATGCCTACCTTGAATTCTCCCCGAATGAACGGCTGAGTCTGCGCGCCGGAAACTACAAGGAAGGCTTTTCGTTCGAATCCACCACCACTTCCAGGTATCTTACCTTCATCGAACGGCCGAATGCGGTATACACCTTTGCTCCCTCGCGTCACATCGGGATAGGAGCCATGTATCACAAGGACTGGCTGTTTGGTATGGGAGGCATTCATTTCCAGACCGTTGGAGATCCTGAAGAGCGTTTGTTTTCGGAAGACAACAACAAGGATTACGGTACCGATGAAGGCGTTTCATTTACCGGAAAGCTGGTTGCCATGCCCTTCCACGATGATTTCACAAAAGGCTTGCACTTCGGTATTGCCGGATCGTACCGTACCCCGAAAACCGATTCTGAAATCAGGGGCCACGAGCGCTACAGCACCCGTTCGCTTACATCAATCAACCGCAAAAAATACATGGATACCGATCTGATTTCCAACGTCGATTACATCGTACTGGGCGGACTTGAATTTGCAGGATATCACAAAAACCTGCGAATCCAGGGCGAATACCTGATAAGCAACGTTCACCGTAAAAAATTTGACGAGGAGCTGCCTACCGAAAAGTTTGACGGATGGTATGTCTTCGGAAGTGTACTCCTCTTTGGCGGACAATACAATTACAATACAAGCGATGCCGAATTTACCCAGCCGACACGAGGCAAATCGTGGGGAGATGTGGAACTGGCATTCCGGTACGACTACCTCAGCCTGAATTCAAGCATGGACGGTATTATGGGAGGTGCTGGTGAAGGCTACACCCTTGGCCTTAACTACCACGTTAACAACAACGTAAAGATTATGCTCAACTATGCTTATCTGAATCACGACCGTTATGCCAGCGGCAAGAACAAGTTGTTTGTAGGATACGACGAAAACGGAGTACTGACCAGGGATCCCAGGAAAGTGGTGGATGCCAATGGCAAGGCAGGCGAAGATTTCAGCTTTGTAAGCATCCGGCTTGAAGTAGACTTCTGATTTGTAAATAAACTTTAAAAAATAATAATCGATGAAAGCAAAAGCAATAGCATTACTGACGGCCATTCTCCTGATTGCAGGCATCACCTCCTGCGTGAAGGATGAGCTTTTCGAAGGCCCCCCGGTTCTCAGCGAGTTAAGCATCAGCCCTCAGGCGCCCGGCGAAAATGATGCCGTTACAGTATCAGTAAAAGTTACCGACAACTACGGAGTCCGGTCCGTTACCCTGTATCACAAAGCCGGCGAAGGAGCATTCACAAGCGTTGTTATGAACACTGCAGGCAGTGGCGTATACACTGCTCAGATTCCCAAACAGGCATCTGGTGTTACCGTAAGTTATTACGTGGAAGCCGTGAACGAATCCGGTAAAAAAGGGTATGCACCAACGGGAGCTCCGGCAACATCTGCTGCCTATACCGTGGGTGCCCCCAGCATCGTTTTAAATGAAATTTACAGCCGCGGCACCGTTGAAGCACCCGACTGGGTGGAAATCTACAACAACTCCGACAGTCCTGCCGACATCAGCGGTTACAAGGTTTACGATCCGGGCGGACAATCCGGCTCAAAGCCTAAAAAGGAGATTCCGGCCGGTACGGTATTGCCCGGAAGAGGATTTTATGTAATTGTGGTTGACGACGGCAGCGAAAGCGGATTCGGCCTCTCCAGCGGAGGCGATGAAGTCTGGCTGGAAAATACAAGCGGCAATGTGATCGACAATGTGGCCCATCCGGCATTCGAACCCACCCAATCCTACGGCCGTGTTCCCGATGGAACCGGTTCGTGGCAGATTCTGAACACCATTACCCGCGGAAGTGCCAACGACGATACTCCCCCTGCTCCGGTTATTCTCATTAATGAAGTTTATTCGCGCGGGACGACCGAAAATCCCGACTGGATTGAAATTTACAATGCCACAGCAATAGCTGTAGACGTCAGTGGTTATAAGGTTTACGACAACGGCGGGCAGGCCGGCACCAAACCCAAGAAAGAGATTCCTGCAGGGACTTCCATTCCTGCAAAAGGATTCCTCGTTGTAGTAGTTGACGATGCCGATGCCAGCGGATTCGGATTATCCAGCGGCGGCGAGCAGGTTTGGCTGGAGAATGCTTCCGGGGTTGTGATCAGCGACGTAACCTTCCCTGCAATGGACGAAGGTCAGTCTTACGGCCGATACCCCGACGGCGATGCCAACTGGCAGGTGCTGTACATCCCGACGCCCGGAGCTGCCAACAATGCAGGCGAACCTCCTTCAGCCGTAATCGTGATGAACGAAGTCTTCTCCAGAGGAACTGCCGAAGATCCCGACTGGGTGGAGCTGTACAATGCATCGGCCGTAACCGCCGATATCAGCGGATACAAGATTTACGACAGCGGCGGTCAGGCAGGAACCAAACCCAAAAAACTTATTCCCGACGGAACCATTCTGCAACCCGGTGAATTTTTTGTAATTGTTGTGGACGATGCCGACGCTAGCGGCTTCGGACTGTCGAGCGGCGGTGAAACGGTATGGTTCGAAAATGCCGGTGGTACCGTAATCGATGAGATTATATTCCCGGCTCTTGCTGAAACGGAATCTTACGGACGTTATCCCGATGGTTCATCGAACCTTCAGATTCTAAGCATTGTAACCAGGGGAGCTGCCAACGACAATTCCACTCCTCCTCCTTCAGTAGTGCTGAAAATCAATGAGATCTATTCGAGGGGTACGGCTGAAAATCCCGACTGGGTGGAAATTTTCAATGCTTCCACAGTAGAAGTTGACCTTTCCGGATACAAAATTTACGATAACGGCGGACAGGCAGGAACCAAGCCCAAAAAGGAATTTCCTGCCGAAACCATTATTCCTGCCGGCGGTTTCTTTGTAATTGTAACCGATGATGCCGATGCGAGTGGTTTCGGGCTTTCCAGCGGAGGGGAAACCGTTTGGCTGGAAGAGCCTTCCGGAGCAGTTATCGACGAAGTTGCATTCCCGGCAATGGAAGATACACAGTCGTACGGACGTAAACCCGACGGATCGGATACGCTTGTGATTTTCATTGAGATTACCCGCGGATCGTCAAACAACAACGCCGGCGTATTGCCAAAAGGCAGAAGATAATGCCATCCCGGGGAACCGGCGAAAAAGAGTATGCTCTCCGGTTCCCCTTCTTTATTTAGCAACAAAACAACTGTGGGCTGACATCTCTCAGCAAGGATAAAATTTAACTTATACCCACATGGCAAAAGAGATTATTGAGATTGGAGAACAATCCAAACCGCGTTTTGAGTTCCGGTCGTTCGGACAGAATTTCGACAGGGAGCATTTCCGGATGGCAAGGCTGTCGGTACCAATCCCTGAAAAGGTATGGGAACGTCATTCGGAGGAAATTTACATCGTATCGCGAACCAACGACATCAACAACACTAAAATCCGGAACGGGAAAATGGACATCAAAACCTTTGTGCGTACCGTTGACGGACTGGAGCAATGGAATCCGCTGATGAAGGGGGAGTTTCCGATGAAGGCATCCGTGCTGCTGGCGGAGGTGTTTCCTGCGTTTCAGGTAGAAATTCCGGATCTGCCGAAAGAAGAATACTCCTACGATGAATTCATGGAAATCATTCGCAGGCATCCCGACCTTCAGGCTGTTAACGTTAAGAAGCAACGGTTCGGGTACATGGTAAACGATGCCATATGCGAATATGCCGTTGTGCTTATCAACGGAGCACGGGTAGTAAGCATAAATGCAGAATCCACGGAAGTGGACGACATCAAAAAAACCGTAACGGAAATAGGTGCTGAAGGAACCGAAAACATCAATTACCTGCAGGCAATCAAGCGGGTGATTGGCATGATCGGTAAACCACTGGCCAATTAACCTAAATAAAAAGCAATGGCTAAGGAAATTGAACGTAAGTTTCTGGTCAGCGGCGACTTCAGGGCAAGTGCTGAAAAAGTCACCAGGATCACCCAGGGATACCTCTCGTCGGTTCCCGAACGTACCGTAAGGGTAAGAATAAAAGGCGATAAGGGATATATTACCATTAAAGGAATCGGAAACGATTCGGGTGCCAGCCGCTACGAATGGGAGAAAGAGATTCCCGTTCCGGAAGTGGAAGAACTGCTTAGAATCTGCGAACCGGGAGTGATTGACAAAAACCGGTATCTTGTCAAAGCCGGTAAGCATGTTTTTGAAGTAGATGAGTTTTTTGGTGAAAATCAAGGCCTTGTCGTTGCTGAAGTAGAGCTTCGGGATGAGCATGAGCAATTTGAAAAGCCCGTCTGGCTTGGCGAAGAAGTTACCGGCCAGGTGAAATACTACAATGCGATGCTGATGAAGCATCCATTCAACCGTTGGTAACCGTAATACGGGTTAGGTACGCTTGCGGCGGATCGGTCTGCCCCGACCGGAAAACCGCCGGCAAGCGCCTTCCTGTATTTTAATGCTTAAAACACTATCGGCATGAGCGAAGAAAACAAATCGGCAAATCCGGCATTCGATCCGCTGGATATGCATAACTATCGCATAGAGAAACTCCCCAAACGGGAAAAATCCGGATTTGAACGCTGGCTGGCGATTGCGGGACCGGTATTGGCTATATTGGCGTTTGTACTGTTCGGCTTCGTGCTGAAACTTCCTTTCCTGCAGCACATCGATCCCACCCAATTGGTATCGGATGAGGCTCTGAAGGCTTGGGAGAAACTAGGACCTGAAGGCTTTATCCGTTCCAACGAAATGATGCTGGCGATTTTTCTTGCCGGAATCATCCTCTGGATCACGGAAGCCATTCCCAACTACCTTACCTCGCTGATAATCATTGTATCGCTGGTACTGACCGGAGTCCTCAGCGAAAAGGTTGCGTATGCCCAGCTGGGGCATCCGGTGATGTGGCTGAACATTATGTCGTTCATCCTGGCAAGTATGCTTGTCGCGACGGGCGTAGCCAAGCGTTTTGCCCTGTGGTTCATCCTCAGGTTCGGGAAAAATGCGGGAACGATATTCATGAGTTTTTTGGTTATCAATATTGTGCTATCGGCATTTATTTCTGCCACTACTGCAAAGGCTGCCATTCTTCTTCCCATTTTTATGGTAATCGCTTCCATTTACGGAGCAAGGGGAGGAAACAACCGGAATAATTTCGGCCGTAGCATTGTGTTGCAAAACCTGCTTTACATCAACATCGGCGCCAGCGGATTTCTGACCGGTTCGGGAGCCAACCTTCTGGCTGCGGCACTGATTGCCGGCGCCACCGGTGCTACGGTTTTCTTTTCCGACTGGCTGTTTGCCATGTTTCCTATGATGGTAATCATGTTACTGATAGGTTACATCCTGGCGATGAAGGTCTTTTTCCCGCTGGCACCCGAAGAACGCCTGCCCGTTATTGAGGGTGGTATGGAACGCCTGAGGCAGGAATACCGTAATCTCGGTAAGATGAGCAGGGATGAGGTAAAAGCCGTTATCATTTTTCTGCTGATTCTTGGCTTCTGGTCAACCGACCGCCTGCACGGCATAAGTCCTACCGCCGTGGCATTCGTGGGAGGTGTGGTTGCGCTGCTTCCACGGTATGGAATCGTTAAATGGAACGATGTGGACATCCCCTGGCATCTGATGCTGTTTTCGGCCGGTGCCTATACGCTTGGATCCGGACTTTCGGCCACCGATCTGCCTTCAATCAGCGTAAATGCATTCTTCGACCACCTCGGCATAAGCAGTCAAACGCCATTCTGGGTGCTTTACCTCTTTCTCACGGCCGTGATGATCTTCAGTGCACTTATTTTTCAATCGAAAACGATGCGTGCCATGATCTTTATCCCGATTGCCATAGGGGTAGCGCAGCGCTTCGGCTACAGCATCGTAAGCCTGGCACTGCCGGTAGCTTTTATGATCGAACACGTGTATGTGCTTCCCTTCAACAGCAAACCGGCGGCTCTGCTGTATGAAACCGACCACTACAGCCTGAGCGACACCTTCCGTTACGGGTTTACCGTAATGGTGATTGCATGGCTTATGAACATAGTAGGCGGCGAAACGTGGTTCCGGGTGCTGGGGATAACACCCGACGGCGTATTCGGTATCTTCTGAAAACCGGACGGAAAAACCGGTTCAGGCAAGGCATCTTAATGATTATCAGACTGCAGGCTCGTGCAGAATCCCCCGGTTCTTACCCTTAACTGTGGATAAGCATTATGCCGCATTTTTTAGTAATATTGCAGGATTCACTACCTTAGTGACATGATTACGGATCAGGTAAAAATACACGATAAATTCTCGGTCGAGATCAAACTCGGATTTCACGCCAGGCGAAAGACCGAGGTGAACGATTTTGGTGTAAACACATGGATTTTCATTCCGTACAGTCTCGATATCAACCGTTCCACCTATTCAAAGCAGGATTTTTACCGCGACCTGAAATCGAACATCCGTCTCATCACCCCCGACTATCTTTTGCGTGACATCTCCGTAAAGGAAAAAGAGCCATTCTCCCTGCTCGAAAAAGCGCTGGAAGAGCTGGCTAACGGAGCAACACGAACCAGAATTGCGGCATACGAATACCACATCCGTATGTTTGTGTCCATCGTAAAAAGCGCCTTACGGGATGAAATTCAGCATATACAGGAAAATAACATAGAAGAGGATCTGGATTTCCTGGTTGATTCCCTCATTGATAACATCCGCCGAACGGCATCGAATTACCGCAACCTTCGCCGAATCATCAACGTCCCAACGGTGAGCAGGGAGCTGATGAACTACTTTTGGTTCGGGGATGAATTTCTGAGTAATCTCTACGAACAGCATTGTTTTAAGCTGATCGACGGACTGGATAAAACGGGCAGGCTGACTCCCGACATCCGGAAAAAGCTTATGGAAACCATTCAAAGCGAAGTGGAATACAAGCGTGCGAAAGGATTTCCGGTTGTGGAAAAAACCAGTCCCGACCGAAACCGGGAACTGGTTTTCAGACTCAATCTCCTGAAAAAGTATGCTGAAAATGAGCTGTTTCTTGCCACGAACACCCGTCGCGACGGCATCTGGATCGAGCAGATATACTTCAGCATTGCTGCCGGCATCTCCATGATATTCGCAACGGCCATTGCCTTTTCGTTTCAGCAGAAATTCGGGAACTTTACCATGCCTTTTTTTGTGGCGCTGGTGGTCAGCTATATGCTGAAAGACCGCATCAAGGAGCTTGCCCGGTATTATTTTGCCCACCGGCTGGGACGGCGTTTCTTCGACCATCGCACCGACATCGGGCTGAGCGAACATCAGATCGGCTGGAGCAAGGAAAGCATGGTATTCGTGCCCGAGGAGAAAATACCGGCTGAGGTGCTGAAGGTAAGAAACCGTTCAGCCATTCTGGAAGCCGACAACCGAAACAACCGCGAACAGATCATCCTTTACCGGAAGCTGGTACGGCTGAACCGCCAGAGCCTGGACGACTGCAGTCAGTACCCGACTACCGGAATGAACGACATCATCCGGTTCAACGTCTCCAACTTCATCCAGAAAATGGACAACCCGGTGGTACCCCTCTATTCACCCGGCGACAACGGAACCATTGAGATCGTAAAAGGCGAAAAAATGTATTACATCAACCTGGTGCTTCAGTTTAACAATGAAAATCAGCTTGAATACAAACGGTACCGTATCGTACTGAACAGAAAGGGAATACGGGAAATAGAAAAGTTCTGATCCGGCCTGCTTCCGTAAGTACCCACACGAATTCCCGAAATTTAAGCATACGTACCTGTAATTTCGGGTAACATAATCCGGGGGACATTTATAACTACAAAATGAAACTGCCAACCGGTATACCTTTGAGAAACCACTGGTATCTCAGGCATAATACACCCGTTCAAAGCTCCGCCCGATGGTTTTACGATACTTAATCCGGGGGTAACCAATAACCACGGTTATGGAGTCGCGCATCCGGGGCGGCAGGTGGTATTTCTTTTTGAAGTCAGAACCCATGTTTTTCAGAAAGGGACCAATACTCCCGATCATACAGGCACCCAGCCCCAGGGATTCGGCTGCCAGGGTGGCATATGTAGCAGCGATGTAAGGATCGGCAGGATCGCTCAGGTTGCCGTAAAATACGATGGCCAGGGGAGCATCGTACAGGAGATAGTTTTCTTCCTTCTCCCTGGTTTCAGCAAAAAAGTTGACCATGGGTGTAACGAACGTCTTAAACATCAGGTAGTTTTCCTTCCCGATAAACGGACGCATCAGTTTCAGGGCCGCAGGCGACGCCATCCACCGCGCCTTTTTCAGCATATCGATGAAGTCGAACGAAAACTGCCGGACCTTTTCTTTTCCTTCAAGAACCATAACTCCCACATCGGAAGGCGGAAGTCCCATGGGTGCGGTTACTGCCATAGCCAGAATTTTTTCGGTAAGTTCCCGGGGCACGGGTTTGTCTTTAAAATCCCGTATGCTCCTGCGATTCAGCAACAACTGGTAAAGCGAGGCATAATCCGGAAGATTATCGCTTTTGAGCACCTCAAAATCCGCAGACGAAAGAGTCCTCCCCTCCACCATAATGGCATCGTGCGGGCACACCGCCACGCACTGCCCGCAGCCCAGGCAGCCAAAGAGCGGCCGGTCGCTTACTTTTAAACGACCATCTTCCATAATCAGCGAGAAATCCTTGCAGACCATTACACAGAGTCCGCAGGCGTTGCACTTTTCATAATTGATGGTTATCCTTCCATTTTCGGTGCCTGTCCGGCTTGTAATCACTGACATGAGCTTGTCTTTTCAGGCAAAGTTAGTTTCCCGGTCCGGAGAATGCCAGATAAATTTTAAAAAAATTAATATGAAAATAGACTGATCTTCTGTTTTCCAAACGGCTCAGCAGTAAATGGATCGTAAGGTTGAGGCTGAAAGGGAGGGCAGTAACCGCACGCAGTGGCAATACCGGAGTATTCCGGTAGGGAATGGCAGCTAAGGAATAAAAAGATTAAGCCAGGGCCTGCATATCGTGCAGACGTTTGTATACGCCCCGGAGGGCCATAAGTTCGCTGTGGGATCCCCGTTCCACGATTTCGCCGCGTTGCAGCACGATAATCTCATCGGCATGCTGAACGGTTGACAAGCGGTGCGCGATCACCAGAGAAGTACGGTTTTGCATCAGCTTGGTAAGCGCCTCCTGAACCAGGCGTTCCGATTCCGTATCCAGGGCTGAGGTAGCCTCGTCGAGAATCATGATGGGCGGGTTTCGCAGAACGGCCCGTGCGATACTGATACGCTGCCGCTGACCGCCCGACATTTTTACGCCTCGGTCGCCGATATTGGTTTGGTATCCTTCGGGCATCTGCATGATAAACTCGTGGGCATTGGCCACCATTGCGGCTTCCATTACCTGTTCTTCGGTAACCCCTTGCAGGCCGAAAGCGATATTATCGAAAACCGAAGCATTAAACAGTACGGTTTCCTGCGAAACGATGCCCATCAGAGCCCTCACATCGCTGATGATGCAGTCGCGGATGGGAATTCCGTCGATCAGGATATCTCCCTGTGTGGTATCGTAGAAGCGAGGCAGCAGATCGGCCATGGTCGACTTTCCCGAGCCCGAAGCCCCCACCAGTGCGATGGACTTCCCTCTCGGAATAACCAGGTTGATGTCTTTCAGCACATCTTCCTGCTGATAGCGGAACCAAACGCCCCTGTATTCGATTTTATCGCGAAACTCCTTAACGGGAAGGGCACCGGGTTTTTCAATAATAAGCTCTTCGGCCGACAGCACATGTTCGATGCGTTCAACCGAAGCGGCACCTTTCTGAATGTTATAAACGGCCGTTGACAGGGCTTTTACAGGATTGATGATCTGTGAAAAAACCATGATATACATGATAAACATGGCAGCATCCATGGTGGAATCGGGATTCAGGATAATCTTGCCTCCGTACCAGATAACGAAAACGGAAACGGCAATACCCAGAAATTCGCTCAGTGGTGAAGCCAGGTCGCGTTTCCTGTATAGCCTGACCATAAGCCTGTTATACCTGTGGTTGGTCTCATTGAAATTACGGTTAGCCCAGTCGATGGCATTAAATGCTTTAATGTTGCGCAGTCCGCTAATGGTTTCCTCTATGGTTGAAAGCAATTCCCCCATCTTGATCTGTCCTTTGGCAGAAGTCCGTTTCAGGCTTTTTCCGATTTGCCCAATGATTAGTCCGGTGACCGGAAGCAGCACCAGCACCATCAGCGTAAGCTCATAATCGAGGACAAACAGGGTTATCAGGTAAGAAATAATGTATACCGGATCACGGAACATCATTTCCAGCGAACTCATAACCGACCATTCCACTTCCTGCACGTCGGTGGTCATCCGTGAAATGATATCGCCTTTTTTCTTTTCGGAATAAAAGGAAAGCGGAAGTATCAGGACTTTATGATAGAGTGCGTTCCGGATATCTTTAACCACACCGTTGCGAACCTCGGCAATATAGAACATTGCCAGGTAGCGGAACAGATTTTTAAGAAGGTACACAGCAACCAGTGTGGCACAAATAAATGCCAGCACGGTAAGTTCGTCGAAGCGTGCGATAAGCTGACCTATCTCAAAATAGAAATAGTCCTTGACGGCATTTACATTCCATTCAAAGTCGGGTCGTACTTCCATTGGTTTATCCAGTTTGAACAGAATATTCAGTACCGGAACCACTGCGGCAAACGACACCAGCGAGAAGATCACACTCAGGATGTTGAACAGGATGTTCAGCAGGGCGAACCCCCAGTAGGGAATCGCGTAACGCAGCACTTTAAGGAGATTTTTCATAAAGAAGCCTGCTGCTGTGGAAGCAGCGGAGCAAAGATATGGGTAAAAGGGATTTGTTGGTAAAATGATTCGTTTTGCTCCTGAGGATAAACGCAGGCGGACTCTTTTTTATTATCTATCTTTGCACCATGGAAAGTACAAGACAACAGAAGATTTCGCGACTGATACAGAAAGAGCTGGGAGAAATTTTCCGCCTGCTGGCCCGTGACAACTTCCCGGGATTTCTGATTACCGTTACCAAAGTGAACGTCACGCCCGATTTATCCCTGGCTAAGGTTTTCCTGAGTTTATTCGGAGCCGGCAACCGCGACGAAATCTTCTCAAAGATAAATTCGCATAAAAAAGAGATTCGCCATCAGCTGGCCCTCCGGGTTGGCAAGCAGATGCGGATTATTCCCGAACTTGCCTTTTACATTGACGATTCGCTGGATTACATCGAAAACATCGAAAATCTGCTGAAATCCTGATTGCACATTAAAAAACTGCTGTGCAATGAAACTGCCATTGTTTATCGCCTGGAGATACCTGAAATCGAAAAAGTCTCACAACGTCATCAACATCATTTCAGGGGTTTCGGTTGCCGGTGTCACCATCGGTACAATGGCACTTATCGTGGTTCTTTCGGTTTTTAACGGTTTCGAAAGCCTTGTTGTTTCGCTGTTCAACACCTTCGATCCGGAAATCAGGGTGGTGCCTGTCACAGGGAAAACCCTGGATTCAACAGCATATCCGTGGAGCAGGGTGGCGGCTATTCAGGGAGTCGCGGCACAAACAGGAATAATAGAAGAAAAAGTGCTGCTGCGTTACGGCAGCAATCAGTACCTCTCCACAATCAAAGGCGTTGATACCAACTATCAAACATGGTCGGGACTAAACGGGATGATGTCGGAGGGGAGCCTGATGCTGGAATTCAGGGGAATACCCCTGGCCGTTCCGGGGCAGGGAGTTGCCTATTATCTTGGTATAAACCTGGATAACTTCCAGCGTGAGATCGAAGTATACGCACCCCGACGCAGCGGAACCCCGGGATTGAATCCCGAACAGGCTTTCAGACGGCTCGATATCCGCCCTTCGGGCATTTTCTCTGTACAACAGGATTTCGACAGCAAATACATGCTGGTTCCGCTCCGTTTTGCCGGAGAGCTCCTGGAATACTCCAATGAGCTGTCGGCCGTGGAAATCGCACTGCAGGAAGGTGCCGACATGCGCAAAATTCAGCAGCAGATAAAGCAGGTTGCCGGTGAAGAATTTCTTGTTCAAAACCGATTTGAACAGCAGGAAACACTCTACCGCATCATGCGTTCCGAAAAATGGGCCATATTCCTGATTCTTAGCTTTATCCTTTTTATTGCAACCTTTAATGTAATCGGCTCCCTGTCTATGCTTATTCTCGATAAACGCCGGGATATCGCCATTCTGCACAGCCTTGGTGCCAGCGATCGCCTGATCCGGAAAATATTTATGGCTGAAGGAATGCTGGTTTCATTCGGGGGGGCACTGGCAGGAATGCTTGCAGGAGCCCTGGCCGGACTGGCTCAGCAAAAATTCGGACTCATCAAAATCAACGCTGAAGGGGGATCGTTCCTTATCGATGCCTATCCCGTTGTTATGCAATGGAACGATTTCCTCTACGTCTTTATCGTTGTTTCTGCTATCGGATTTATTGCTGCCTGGTTCCCCGTGCACTACGTTACCAAGGTCCGCTCTATAACCACTGCCCTGCATTTCAGGTAACTGATTGTTAATAATTTACTTTTCCGAATACGGCCGAGTAAAGGCCAAAAACAAATGCAGGAATTTAAATATTTATTCCTCAGAGCCTTAGCGTACTTATTTTTTATTGTTAAAAAGTTCGTTTCTGTGGATTTATATATAGCTTTGCGAGATTAACCTATGCGGGATCATTTCAAACAACACACACTTTCATGAAAAAAGGATTACTTCGACTAACCGTCGTCTGTATAACGGTATTCTTTACCATTACCGGCTTACAGGCTACAGCTCAGGTAGTGCTGAACGCTACGCATGCAAACGGCATTACTCTGGAGGAGGACAACTTCAGTGGAATCAGGGCAAGAAACGTCTTTTCCACTTTTGACTATTTTGATGTAAACACTTCTGAGGGATTGTTTACCGAAATTTCAGCTCCCGGTTACACTTTTACCTGGGAGGAGGGTATGCCTAAACTGCCGGTAATGAGGAAATTGATAGAAATACCGGCGAATGCGGTTCCCGAAGTAACCGTTGTATCCTACGATGTTAAAGAATACAGGCTGGCCGATTTTGGCATCTCAAATGCCCTTATGCCCACTCAGCCCGGTGTTGCCAAAAGTCAATCCGGCACCCTGCCGTTTGTAATAGATCGCAAAATTTACCAATCGGCAGGATATCTGCGCAGCACTCCGGCACGCATTGAGATCATAGGCACCATGCGCAGCACAGGGATTGCCCGTCTGGAAATATATCCGGTGGAATACAATCCGGCTGCCGGCACCATCCGGGTTTACGAAAACATGGTTATCGATGTCCGGTTCCGGGGGGGCGACTACACTGCCACCACCCTGCTGGCCGACAAAACGCGATCGCCGTTTTTCAAGGGGTTCGGCTTCCTGAACAACCTGAATACCGGATCGTCGCAAAGGGGCAATCTTACCCGTTATCCGGTGAAGATGGTTATCGTTTCCGACCCCATGTTTCAGGATGCCCTTCAGCCTTACATCCAGTGGAAAATGCGCAAAGGTTTCACAATCATTGAAGCTTACACAAATAACCCGGACGTAGGAACTACAACCGCTTCCATAAAAAATTACCTTCAGGGCATATACAATGCCGGCACCCCGGAAGATCCCTCGCCCAGTTTTGTTCTTTTTGTGGGCGATGTTGCTCAAATTCCGGCGTACAGCCAGAGCGGTCATGTAACCGACCTTTACTACTGCGAATATACCGGTGATGTACTTCCCGAAGTTTACTACGGAAGATTTTCCGCCACTTCGGTTGCACAGCTTCAACCACAGATAGACAAGACGCTGATGTATGAGCAGTATCTTTTCCCCGATCCGTCCTTTCTTGGTGAAGTCGTTATGGTTTCGGGTGTTGACGGTAATTTTGCCGCCACCCACGGGAACGGGCAGATCAACTACGGAACCACAACGTATTTCAACGAAGCCCACGGCATTTACAGCAACACTTACCTTTACCCTGCATCGGGAAGTTCGGCATCTGCCATCATACAAAACGTTAGCGACGGCGTTGCCTACGGAAACTACACCGCTCACGGAAGTTCCAGCGGCTGGTCAGACCCGGCTTTTGAAATTTCAGATATTCCCGGCCTGCAAAACTACGGCAAATACCCCCTGCTTGTGGGTAACTGCTGTCTGACAAGCACATACAATACCAACAGTTTTGGTGAAGAATTGCTCAGGGCTCAGGATAAGGGTGCCATAGGGTACATCGGCGCTTCAAACAGTACCTACTGGGATGAAGATTATTATTTTGGAGTCGGCCTTGGCCAGGTTACCTTATATCCCACCTATGAGCAAACCGGTCCGGGAAGTTACGACCGGGCGTTTCACGACCATGGTGAGGCTTTCGAGGAATGGTTTACCACTATGTCGCAGATGTTTGTTGCCGGAAACCTGGCAGTTACCGAATCGGGTTCGTCAAAAATTACCTATTACTGGCAAATCTACTGCCTGATGGGCGACCCCTCGCTGATGGTGTATTTTGGCATACCGGCTCCCATGACGGTTACGTATGAAGCCCTGATGCCGCTGCAATCCGCCTCCTTTACGGTTAATGCAGAACCGTACGCCTATGTGGCAATATCAAAAGACGGGGTGCTTTACGGGAGTGCCCTGGCCGATGAAGAAGGAATTGCTGAAGTTGCCCTCAATCCCATAACCGTTCCCGGGAATGCAGATGTTGTGGTTACGGCACAAAACAGGCAGCCGTATATGGGAACGGTTGTTGTTGCATCCCCCGAAGGCCCGTATGTACTGCTTCAGACACAGATCGTCAACGATATCAAAGGAAATAACAACCAGTTGCCCGATTACGGCGAATCGTTCGGTTTTAATATGTCTCTCAAGAACGTCGGTAACTCTCCGGCTCAAAATCTGAACCTTACGCTTACAAGCTCCAGTCCTTACGTTGAGATTAAACAGAGCACCACCACCTGGCCCGATATTGAGCCGGGAGAGATCAGTGCACAGGAGTATGTGTTTGAGGTTACTGCCAGTGAGTGGCTGCCCGACCAGCATCCCGCCGTTTTTGAGCTGAATATTACCGACGGCAATGAAACCTGGAATTCAACGTTTACCCTGAAACTGAATGCACCCCTGCTTTCTTCGGGCGATATGATCATCGACGACTTTTTGCAGGGCACCGGAAACGGCAACCGCCGTCTCGACCCGGGCGAGGATGTCGTCATCTCTTTCCCGGTCAGCAACAGCGGACATTGCCCTGCCCCTGAGGCAGTTGCTCACCTGTTTACCGAAAGCGAATGGATCACCGTTAACCAGATACCATACGAAATCGGCGACATTGAGCAGGGATTTGCCCAAAATGCCGTTTACCGCGTTTATGTAAACCCCGAGGCTCCCATTGGCAGCATCGTTGAGTTTTATTACGCCAACAGCTCGGGATTGTATAACTCGAGCCGTGTATACTCCCCTAAAATTGGTCTGATCGTTGAAGGTTTTGAAACGGGCGATTTCTCCATGTTCCCATGGGTCAACAACAGCCCGGCTCCCTGGACCATAACCACCAGCTCCGTCAACAGCGGCTCGTATGCTGCCCGTTCGGGCGTTATCGGACACAACGCATCCACCACCCTTCAGATAACCATGGATGTAAACGTTAACGATAATATATCCTTTGCGAAAAGGGTTTCCAGCGAAAGCGGTTATGATTTTCTGAAATTCTACATCGACAATACGGAAAAAGGAGCCTGGTCAGGAAACGAGTCATTCGGTACCGTTACCTATCCTGTTACCACAGGTACGCATACCTTTAAGTGGACCTACAGTAAGGACGGAAGTGCCACCGGCGGAAGCGATGCAGCCTTTATCGACGATATCATCTTCCCTTCGGCCTCCGGCGGATCGGGCACGGCCTATAACGTAAAGGCATTTTCGTATCCTTCCGGTATGTGCG
>JALHHH010000008.1:0-48824 GCA_022837485.1 Bacteroidales bacterium | reverse complement strand
GGGTGAAGCAAACCTGTTCGCCTTTGTGCTGAACTCTTCGGGAACCGTTCTTTATCAGTGGGAGCCTCAGGAGCTGTTATCGGATCCTGCAATATTTAATCCGACTGCCTGGGTCAGCGACAGCACCGGGTTTACGGTTACGGCCATCAACCTGATGAATGCCGCATCCGATACCTTGTCGGTTAACGTGTTCGGAATTCCGGAAACTCCGGTTATCGAACACAATGCAACGCAGCTCATTTCGAGTGCCATCGAAGGAAACCAGTGGTATAATTCCGACGGCCCCATTGAAGGCGCTAACGCTCAGATCTATGAGCCTCTGGTTTCCGATTATTACCATGTGGTGGTTACTTCTGCGGAAGGATGCGAATCCCTCCCCTCGGAAACCATCTGGTTTTCCTATGTAAAAGCCGGACAGGATGGAAGCCCGGAAGGATGGAGCATTTATCCGAACCCCTTCAGCAAAAACCTGAACATTACCTTCACTCTTTCGCGCCGGTCGTCTGTAAGCCTGAGCCTGTCGAATGTGCTTGGACAAAAGGTACGAACCATCGCCGACAGGGGATTCCAGCAGGGAAGTCACACCCTGGTGCTAAGTGCAGAAGGTCTTGAAAAAGGCCTGTACTTCCTCAGGATGGAATGGGAAGGCGAAGTCTCAGTTATGAAAGTAATTGTTTCTGAATAATATATAAACACGGTAAATCAATGAGAAAATTAAAATCACTGTTGTTTCTGGTTCTTTTGGTTTCAGTAACCACAGCCCGGGCTCAAAACTGGGTAACCATAACAGCCGACAATCCTTCGCCCGCCTCGGTCACGCTTATGTCATCGGACGATCATTCAAGTGTGGTGCAATTCCGCATCGGAGGATTTAACCTTGTTCCCGTCGCCACTCCGCGGGGAGAAGCTTTTATACCGCAGGTTTCAGGAGCAACTTCATTACTTGAGGAAGGGAATCCGGATCTGCCCAAACTTACGGCTTCGGTAATTATACCCGATCGGGCATTGATGGAGTTACATGTGGTATCGTCGCGCTACATCGATTATCCGTTCATCGAGATTGCGCCTTCCAAAGGTAATTTCACCCGCGACATCGATCCGGCATCGGTACCATACCGTTATGGCAAAGTTTATGAAACCGATCAGTTCTTTCCCGCTGATCAGGCCTTTTTGCGCGATCCTTACATCCTGCGTGACCACAGGGGTCAAACCGTTGTGGTAAGTCCATTCGCTTACAACCCCGTAACAAAAGTGCTGAGGGTGTATTATGAAATGACGGTTGAAATCCGCCAGACCGGAACATCCTCTGTTAATGCTCTGAACCGCGGTAATATGCCCGAAAGGATTTCATCGGAGTTCAGCCGGATCTATGACCGGCATTTCCTGAATGCTCCGTCAAAAACCTCGCGTTACACCCCTCTGGAAGAACAGGGGAATATGCTCATCATCTGTTATAAAACATTTTTGGGCGAAATGGAGGATTTCGTTGAATGGAAACGTACCATCGGAATTCCTGTGGAAATGGTGGATGTTACCGAAATAGGAGCCAATTCCACCGCCATAAAAAATTACGTTGCCGATTATTATGCCACAAACGGTCTCACCTACCTTCTTCTTGTCGGCGATCATGCCCAGGTTCCAACGATAACTTCGGGTAACATTGGCGGTCCTTCCGATCACGCATACGGATACCTTGCCGGAAACGATCATTATCCCGATGTTTTTGTTGGACGCTTCTCCGCAGAAAATGCCCAGCAGGTTCAAACACAGGTTGTTCGGACCATTGCATACGAGAAAAATCCCGATACCAGCGTCGACTGGTTTGCAGCCGGTGTGGGAATTGCATCCGGTGAAGGAACGGGCGACGACGGGGAATACGACTGGCAGCATATGCGCAACGTACGCACCGACCTCGTCGGCTACACTTACACAACGGTAGCTGAGCTTTACGACGGCACCCGGGGGGGTGAGGATCTCCCCGGCAATCCCAACAGTACCCACGTATCCACGGAAGTAAATACAGGCCGTTCCATCATCAATTACACCGGTCATGGCAGCCAGACCTCCTGGAGTACCACCGGATTTTCCAACACCGGAGTTAACGGACTTGTCAACAACAACATGTGGCCGTTTATCTGGTCGGTTGCCTGCGTAAACGGCGATTTCCTCAACGGAACCTGTTTCGCGGAAGCATGGCTCAGAGCAGGCAATGCCAACGGTCCGACCGGAGCTGTTGCAGCCCTTATGTCCACTATTAATCAGACCTGGAATCCTCCAATGGAAGGACAGGATGAGATGGTTGATATACTGGTTGAATCTTACGAAAACAATATAAAACGCACCTTCGGCGGCATCTCGATGAACGGATGCATGAAGATGAACGACACCTATGGCTCCGGCGGAGCCGACATGACCGACACCTGGCTTATTTTCGGTGATCCGTCCGTAGTTGTCAGGACAGCCATGCCTCAAATGCTGAGTGTAACACACGAACCGGTCGCCTTTATCGGATCGAACCAATTTACGGTTAACTGCCCGACCGAAGGAGCTTTTGCTACCCTTACCATGAATGGCGAAATACTGGGTTCGGCTGCTGTTAACAACGGTGTGGCCGTTATTTCAATACCCACGCTTACAGATGTCGGTGAAATGACGCTGGCAGTTACAGCCTACAACCACATACCCTACCTTACACAGATTGAAGTTCTTCCGCTTGAGGGGCCTTATCTGGTTTACGGCAACCACGCCATCAACGATGCCGCTGCAAACAATAACCAGCAGCTCGATTTCGGCGAGTCCGTAATCATGGCTCTCGGCATCCGGAATGCCGGTACCGAAGACGTTGCCGACGTTCAGGTTACCATTCGCAGCGCCGATCCTTTTATAACCCTGACCGATACCACCGGACTTTATCCGCTTATCCCGGCAGGTCAAACGCTTGCAATTCCCGATGAATTTGCATTCAGCGTAAGCACAGATGTACCCGACGGATACAAAATAGCCTTTGAATTTGAGGCAGTATCTTCGGATAACGAGTGGTCGGGTAATTTCCTGGTAACGGCACATTCGGTTACCCTGAATTTTGGCGGCTCACAGATCAGCGATACCGGCGGCAACAACAACGGCAAAGCAGATCCCGGGGAAACCTTCCAGCTTTATCTTTCCATCCTCAATGCAGGAACGGCTCCCGCTCCGGATGTTTACGGACTCCTTACCTCGGATGATCCCCACCTGATGATCCATACCGACAGCATTTATTACGGAACGGTTGAAGGATATCAAACCCTTCAGGGTGTTTTCAGCCTGACGGCTCTGCCCGATACCCCAAGCGGACACACTGCTTCCCTTACATTTACCATGTCGTCGGGCGGCAATTTCACTTCGTCCTCCATCGTATCGGTAATTATCGGACAAATCCCGGTACTCATTATCGACCTCGACGGGAATCGTAATTCAGGCCCTAAAATTAAAACCAGCCTGAACAATCTTTCCATAACTGCCGACTATCTGACTTCCTGGCCGCTGGTGCTTGGACCTTATCAGTCTGTTTTCGTATGTCTGGGTACATATCCAAATAATTCAGTACTTACAAACACACAGGGGCAAATCCTTGCCAACTTCCTGAACAACAACGGAAAAATCTATCTTGAAGGCGGAGATACCTGGGTTTACAACGATCCTACCCCGGTTCATCCTATGTTTAAAATTGATGGCGACAAAGACGGAAGCGGAGACCTGTCAACCCTGCTGGGTCAGGACACAACCTTTACGGAAGGCATGGCGTTTTCGTTCCAGGGCGACAACAGCTACATCGACCGCATACTTCCGCTCGAAAACAGTATACCGCTGTTCCGCAACCAGAGTCCGGAGTATTTTGCTGCCATTGCATACGACGGCGGCAACTATAAAACCATTGGATCGTCCTTTGAATTTGGCGGACTTGGCGATTCCGACGGCATTTCGGTGAAGGATTCACTGATGAAGGCATACATCACTTATTTTGGCATCAGCGGTGCTGCTCCTATGCTTGCCAATTTTATCGCTTCCGAAGTAAGGATCTGCGATCAGGATGAAGTTATCTTCACCGACCTTTCGGCCGGTAACATCGTTTCATGGTCCTGGAGCTTTCCGGGAGGCGTTCCCGACACCGCAAACGAACAAAATCCGGCCATATTGTACCGAACACCGGGAGTTTACGATGTAATCCTGACGGTAAGCGATGGTATTAACACGCAAACGGTTATAAAACAGGAATATATTACGGTTGATTTCTGCAGCGGCACCCAACATCCTGACGAACGTATCGTTACGGGAATCTATCCCAATCCGGCGGGTGACATGCTGAATATCGACATACAGGGTTTGAACGGGGAAACAACGATTCTTCTCACAACGCCTTCAGGAGCCGTTGTACGTTCAGAACGCATTGCCGCTCCGGCGATCCACCGTTTGAATCTTTCAGGAATTCCGAATGGCGTATACATTGTTGCCATTCAGAACCGGTCTGCAAACAGATATCACAAGCTGATTGTAACCCACTAATTCGCCCTTGGAGGGCTCTTAAAGGCGCTTCCGTGCTAGGCCGGAGATAAACTCTTCTGCCGGGAACGGAAGCGCTTTTTTTATGAGCTGACCGTGTGCCCGTATCCGGAAGACCGGAAACCGGCGTTTGGCGGAGGAGGTGTAACTTTTGGGAAGATAGAGCGTAACCCTCCGGAAATTAACACTTTTTATTAAACCGGAGTGGGATTTGGCCTGAAAATGACTAATTTTGCAAACAAAAGAATACGACAACATTACACGACAGTTACCTAAGTAAAGCAGTCATTAATTAATATTAGTTTAAACCACTACATTTTTATACGTATGAACAACACTAATAGTATGATCAAAATTGGCGTTTTTTATGATGGCAATTATTTTCTTCACGTAAGTAATTACTATTACTACGAACACGAGCGCAATGCGCGCATCAGCATTGAAGGATTGCACAATTTTATCCGCAACCGTGTTTCAAAGGAGGAGGGTATTGACGCGAGATTATGCCACATTGTTGACTCACATTATTTCAGGGGAAGGCTTAGTGCTTACGAGGCACAAAGCAGTGAAAACAAGCTTTACGCCGAAAGGATTTTTGACGACATCCTTATGGGCGAAAAGGTTATCACCCACTACCTGCCGCTGCGTATGCGCGGTGGCAAGCGCGAAGAAAAAGGCATCGACGTATGGCTTGCACTGGAAGCCTATGAACTTACCGTTTTTAAAAAATTCGACGTTCTGGTGCTCATCGCCTCCGATGGCGACTACGTTCCATTGGTACGCAAGCTCAATACTCTTGGAACAAGGGTTATGCTGTTGAGCTGGGATTTCAGGTACCAGGACATGAACGGACGCGAAAGCGTTACCCGTACTTCACAGGAATTACTCGAAGAAGTTACGTACCCGGTTGCCATGCATGAGCTTATCGACAACCGCCTTAACAAAAACGACGCAGTTATTTCAAACCTTTTCGACAAGCAGGACGAGAACCGGATGAAATACATCAACAAACCGGTTCCCGAAGGCGTACAACGCAGCCGCACACTCAATATGAAAAGCGGCTATGGTTTTATCGCATTCCCGCCAAACAACCTCTTTTTCCACTTTGAAGATGTAATTGAAGGGAACTTCGGCGACATCATGGACGGAGATATGGTAGAGTTTGAAATCCGCAGAAACGAAAGAGGCGAAGAAGTAGCCTACAACGTCAGGAAAATAGAACCGGGATTACAATAAAAAAAAGGAAGCTGTCTCATACAAATGGTTGTGAGACGGCTTCTTTTTCCTTCCGGACTATTTCAATTCCAGCCCGGCACAGTACAACACTGTGATGTTATTGGTTTGCTTATAGTGTATAGTAAGCCGATATCACCAGGGCATCGCTGTATTGCCCGTAACTCCAGAATCTCCATACATCACCGCTTACCCTGTTGCGACGAATCGAAAACAGGGAATTATCCGTACGCAGGTTTATCCGGAGCCGATCGTTGATTCTGAAAGAAAGCCCGCCTGCAAAACAGATATTTTGACGTCTGAACGGGGATTCAACCGTTTCGTACCCGTTGAACGTCTCGCGCTGATGAATAAGAAAATTTAATGCAAGTCCTGCTTCAAACGATAGCAGCGGATTGTAATTTATCCGGTACAGAACGGGTAATTCAATGTACCCCAGGCGCATCAGGTAGGCATCGTACTTACCCTTTTCATAATCGGGATTCTCGCGGCTGCCTTTCTGTATATAGCCCAGCTCCATCTGAAACTCCGACCTTTTCCCGATATCCAGACTTACCCAGCCTCCGGGATTTATTCCCGCTTTACGATATCCTGAATACGTATCACCGGCCACCTGACTTCCGGCGAGCCCCAGTTTTACTCCGCCCCGAAACTGCTGAGCGGGAAGGTAACCAAATGACAAAAACAAGAAAGCCAGAAGTAAATACTGCAGATTCGTCATACCTTTTCAATTCTCTTTAACATGAATGAGCTAAAGGTACAAATAAATGCAAGGCCCGGTCAACAACAATGCCGGGTTCCCCAATAAAGTAATGATGCATCCGGATTCTAAAGCGCAGGCATTCCTTCGGGATCCGGGACTTCTCCGAACCATACTATGGTAAAGCCGCCGGCGAAACCCACTCCCATAGCCTGCCATTTTGCGGTTTTCCATTTTCCCCTGTTGATAATCAGATCGTGGTGGCCCGGACTGCTCTTCCATCCGCCCAGGGCATCCGCCACCAAATCCCGGACCGAGGGATAGTCGTGATTTGAGTAAAAGGCAATCTCATACCCATCGGCCGGGTAAGATGTCAGTTCCCTGGGTTTGTTCCACATACACTCTGCCGCTTTGTGATCGGGCGTGTAGCAGCACGAACTCCATCGCGGATCTTCTGACCAGCTGTGAAGATTGCAATGTCCGCCATAAATATAATTATTGCTCAGATCGGTTGCATGCAGCCGGGCAACCCTGCATAGAGAAGCCGAAAGAGGCACTGCTTTCAACCCCTTGCTTCTCCTGTACTCATTAATTAGATCGGCAAGTTCCTGCTCCTCTGCATTGAGCGAAGAAACTGCATTGCTTCGTTTATCAACTGCGGAAGGCGGATCCCCGGCTTTAACTTGCAGGGTACATATCAGAATAACCAGTGGGGCGAGAAAAAGATTCAGTTTCATTGTCTGTTTTGTCGTCTCAGATTAACGAAGTTTTTTCAGATTTGGTATTCCGATGCAGCACATCCCGTGCCAGAACCGCTGTTACCGGACAATTATAGCATTTTTTGAGATTCAGTCATTTTCTCTTAACTTTGAAACGTCCACCTGCCAAAACCATGTTTCATGGAAAACGATCAGATAAAAATTCTTCTTGCCGATGATGAGGCCGATGTGCTTGAATTTCTAAGTTATAACCTCAAGCGTGAAGGCTATCGGGTGTTCAGGGCAAAGAACGGAAAAGAAGCCCTGAAAACCGCCCGGGAAGAAAAGCCTCATCTGATAATCCTGGATGTAATGATGCCGGAAATGGATGGCATTGAAACGTGCCGTGAAATAAGGCAGATTCCCGGGCTGTCGGATTCTATCGTGGTATTTCTAACAGCCAGGGGCGAAGACTATTCGCAAATTGCCGGCTTTGAAGCAGGAGCCGACGACTACATTGCCAAGCCCATTAAACCAAAGGTGCTTACAAGTAGGGTAAAAGCCTTGCTTCGCCGCTACCGCGCCAATAAACGCGAGTCGGAACAAACGCTTACTCTTCCCGACCTGATTATCGACCGTGAAAAGTATGTAATCATCAAAGGCGGTAAAGAGATTTCTCTGCCCAAAAAAGAGTTTGAATTACTGGTACTGCTCACCTCTCGTCCAAACAAAGTGTTTTCGAGAGATGAAATTTTTTCAAGTGTCTGGGGCAACGATGTAATTGTTGGCGACCGTACCATTGACGTTCACGTCAGGAAAATTCGTGAAAAAATAGGCATAAGCAACATTCGGACAATTAAAGGGGTTGGCTATAAATACGAAGCCCGCGAAGAATAACCACAAAATCAGGCTATGAAGAAACATTTCTCAAATCCGAATAAACTAGCACTTAACAATGCGGTTCTTCTGTCGCTGTTTGTTATGCTGATACTGCTTCTTCTTAAGCTGGTACTGCCATCCGATAACTCCTGGATTACTGTTGCCATCGCCGGAATTCTGGTTTTTGGTGCCTCCCTGTTCATTTTCAGGTATACCCTCAAAAAATTTATTTATGAGAAAATCCGCTTGATATACAAGTCGATACGACACAACAAAATTGCAAGGGGAAACGATAAAGTCATTATTAAAGGCGATACCATTGAATCGGTGTATGAGGAAGCTCTTGAATGGGGGGAGAAAAAAAGCAGGGAAATCGAAGAGCTGAAACAGATGGCCAAATACAGGAGGGAATTTCTGGGGAATGTGTCGCACGAACTTAAAACGCCCATTTTCAACATACAGGGCTATGTACTTACCCTGCTCGACGGCGGACTCGAAGATCCCAGCATCAATAAGGAATACCTGCTGCGCACCGAAAAAAGTATAAACCGTATGATTGCCATTGTTGAAGACCTGGAAACCATATCGCAACTCGAGTCCGGCGAGCTTCAGCTCAATCTGAAGAAAATAGATTTGCTTGCCCTTGCCAGGGATGTAGCGGAATTCATGGAAATAAAGGCAAAAAAACGCAACAATACCATTTATTTCGGCGATGATTACGAAAAGCCCGTTTACGTTACTGCCGATAAGGAGCGTCTCCGCGAAGTGCTTATCAACCTGGTTGATAATTCGCTGAAGTATGGAAACCAGGAATGCGGAAAAACAAAAATCAGTTTTTTCGACATGGATGAACACATTCTGGTTGAGGTAACCGATAACGGAAACGGCATTGAAGCTGCGGAGCTGAACCGGATTTTTGAACGTTTCTACCGAACCGACAAAGGCCGTTCGCGTGAGCAGGGGGGCTCCGGTCTGGGTCTGGCAATTGTAAAACACATCATTGAGGCACACGATCAAACCATCAACGTTCGCAGCGCCCCGGGTTTAGGAACAACCTTCGCTTTTACCATGCGCAAAGCATAAAGCGGCTCGTTAGCCGAATCAACGGTCAGGTTCGTTAAACTTCTAATGTATCGTGTTATAGCTTCCGGGATGGCAGAATATTGCATTCGCTCACGTCAGTTCCTGCGTTCGGTAGTAAAAACCACCAGCTTTTCCAGGGAATCGCGTGCCGGTCCGGCCGGGAACTCCATCAGAAGTTCCAGCGCTTTGTCGCGGTATTCAAGCATGTGTTTTTCGGCATAATCAATACCGCCCGACTCCTTAACCCGTTTAATCAGCGCAGCTACCTTATCGGGCTTGTCGTTATGGTTTTTTACGGTATTGATAATCTTCTGTTTCTCGAGCCAGCTGCTGTTATTGAGGAGATATATAAGCGGGAGTGTCATCTTTTTCTCCTTTATATCAATGGCACTGGGCTTCCCGGTATCAAAACTCCTGCTGTAATCAAACAAATCGTCTTTTATCTGGAATGCAATACCGGTTAGCTCTCCGAAACGATGCATCTTTTTTACCATTTCATCGTCTGCGTTAACGGAGGAGGCTCCGCAGGCACAGCAGGAGGCAATGAGAGAAGCAGTTTTCTTGCGGATAATTTCAAAATATACCTCCTCGCTGATATCCAGCCGGCGTGCTTTTTCGATCTGCAACAGTTCGCCTTCGCTCATCTCACGGGTGGCGTTTGAAACAATGCGCAGCAACTCGATGTCGTTGTTGTCGATGGCCAGAAGAAGCCCTTTTGAAAGAAGAAAGTCGCCGACAAGTACAGAAATTTTATTCTTCCAGAGTGCATTCAGGGAGAAGAATCCGCGGCGCTCGTTTGAATCGTCGACAACGTCGTCGTGGATCAGGGTTGCGGTGTGCAGGAGCTCTATCAGCGATGCCGCCCTGAAGGTTGGCTCTGTAGTCCCCCCGCAGAGTTCAGCCGTCAGGAATACAAATAAAGGCCGCAGCTGCTTTCCTTTCCGCTTCACAAGATAACCGGTTATACGGTCGAGAAGAGGCACGGAACTCCTCATTGACCGACGGAACCGCGTTTCAAATTCTGCTATCTGTGATTTGACCGGAGTTTGTATTTCGCTGAGAGTGGGCATCATAACGATTGAAACGATGTATGTTGGTGCAAAGATATTCCAAATCGGCAGCTCAATACCTTTATTAGCAAAGAAAATTGGCTATTTATGAAAGTAAAGTACGAAAACGGACTTAAGGTTCATCCCGGGGAATATTTGTAATTTTGCTCAAAAATCTGTTATGTCCTGCTTTCTGTTCGATGAGATTGTATTCGGTCCCGTTAAAAGCCGCCGGTTTGGAGTATCCCTTGGGGTGAATCTGCTGCCCGAAACTATGAAATTCTGCTCGTTTAATTGCATTTACTGTGAATGCGGACTTACCGATCCGGCCCAGGAAAAACGGGCTAAAATTCATACGGGAGCCGAAGTGGGAGAAGCGCTCGAAAGCCGTTTCAGGGAACTTAAGAGCAACGGGTTAAAACCCGATAATATAACCTTTGCAGGGAACGGAGAGCCCACCCTTCATCCGGATTTTCCGGAAATTATCGACCATACTATCGCTTTGCGCGATGAGCTCTTCCCGGAAGCAAAAATTACGGTTCTTTCAAATGCCACCCGCCTTCACGTTAAGGGCATACGCGAAGCATTGCAAAAAATTGATAACAACGTACTTAAACTTGATGCCGGAACCCAGGAGATGTTCGACCTCATCAACCGCCCGGCTTCTCCCGTAAAATTACAGAACATCGTTGAAAACCTTGCAGCCTTTAACGGCAACCTCATCATTCAAACCCTTTTCTTACGGGGAACCGTTAACGGACAAACCGTTGACAACACTACCGAAGCAGAGCTGATTCCCTGGCTGGAGCACCTCCGCAGGATTCGACCTTCGCTTGTTATGATTTATCCCATCGAACGCACAACCCCCGAAGAAGGCATTGAAAAAATTGGTGCAGGGGAGCTTAATGCCATCGCCGAAAGGCTCATACCCCTTAATATCCCTTATGAGGTATTTGCCTGAGGCCCGAACCATAAACAGCATCGGCACCAATTTGAACGGAAACCGGTAAACTAAGTATCCCCGCATCGTTAAGAATGAGAAACGGATCCAAAGCATAATGTGCGCTCGCGGGATTCCGTTTTTGCTTATTTTTATCATAAATTTCAGCATCCCGGATTAATACTATCAACCATGCTCGAAACCTATCCTGTAAAGGTATTGCTTGCATTTGGAGAGACTTTCGGTGGCAACGAAGAATTGCTGAACTGGCTGCTGCAAAACGGGCATCCGGAGCTGGCTGCACTTTCAAGTGCCATAAGGGGAAGTCAGGATGCATTCAGGTGGCTGATGGCTAATGGCTTTCCCCAGCTGGCAGCCCTGGATTCGGCTATCGATGAAAATAAAAATGCCTACAACTGGCTAAACCTGAACAAGCACTACTTTCTGGCAGTTTTCGCAGATGCCTGTCACAACCAGCCGGAAGCCATCGACTGGTTTAATCGCAACGATCTGAAGATTTTTTTGATGCTGGCAGCTAAAATCCGTCACTTCAGAGACAACCAGACCTTCGACTACCATAAAATTCACTTCTGAGACAATACAGGATGACTTGTTTACCTGCGGTCTTCGTAATAATTTCCCTTAAAAGACAGGATTGACAGGATTGACAGGATTGACAGGATTGACAGGATTGACAGGTCTTTTTGGGGATTACCGTTGTTGTACTTTCGTTTTGTGCTAAACACTCCTTTTTCCTGAAGACTTCCACATTTCAGGCTGTACACGTATTTAAATCCGGTAGCCGGTTTTGGGATCCGGGTATACTGAATTTGCCTTAATAAAGAACCCTGCCGTAAAGCAGGGTTCTTTCATGCGATTCGGTTATTCAGGAAAACGCCGGGTCAGGAACCGGAACCTGACCGGTTATGTCTGTTGGCAAATATTAACTGCACTTTGAATATCCGCAACTGGAGCAGGTCTGACAACCTTCCTTGTAAACAAATGCTACTTTTTCGCCGCAGTTGGGACATTCATCTTTTGTATTCACGGCAGTTCCGTCGGGAATATACCGTTTGAGGGAACGAACCACACCATTTTTCCATGTAGTGATGCTGTCGTTATCAAAATTCAGATTTTCGATCAGGTTAACCAGGAATGGGAGGGGCATACCGTGGCGCAGTATCCCGGAGATAAGTTTGGCGTAGTTCCAGAACTCTTTGTTGAACGAGCGCGAGAGTCCTTCAATTGTAACTTTATATCCGTCTTTATCGAGGAACTGGAAATCGTACCGGGCGGGTTCTCCTTCGAGTTTATTGCGCAGCACCCAGCCATTCTGCACCCAGGGGGGCAGGAAGAAGCCTTCGGCTTTACCGGTGAAAATTTCGTATGGCTTGTTATCGAGCAGTCCGATTACAGCGATCCATTTTTCGTGATCATTTTGAAACCTGACCACGTCGGCATCCAGTTTCTGAGGCCTTGGGGGTGCTTTTGTTTCGTGGAATTTACTCTCTTTATCTTCAGGATTTTCTTTTCCTACGAGCACGCCGGCACGGGAACCGTCGCGATAAATGGTCATTCCTTTGCATCCCGATTCCCAGGCGGTTTGATAAACCTTGCTGACCAGGTCTTCGGTAACATCTTTTGGAAGGTTAACGGTTACGCTGATGGAGTGATCGACCCATTTCTGTATTGCTCCCTGCATCCGGACCTTGCTGAGCCAGTCGATGTCGTTGGAAGTGGCCTTGTAATACGGCGACTTCTCGATAATGGACTGAAGCCTGTTTTCGTCGTAGTGAATAACCTCATCCGTATTGTAACCGTTTGCCATCATCCAGTCGAGGAACTTCGGGTGGAACACGTTGTATTCTTCCCACGAATCTCCGATTTCATCCACGAAGGTAACGTTGACGTTTTTATCGTTGGGGTTAACTTTCCGGCGTCGTTTGTAGCTCACCATAAATACCGGCTCAATTCCGCTGGTGGTTTGTGTACAGATGCTTACACTGCCGGTAGGTGCAATTGTAAGCATTGCAATATTACGGCGTCCGTGGGCTGCAATTTTCCCGTAAACTTCGGGGGCGGCTTCTTTCAGGCGCAGGATAAAGGGGTTATTTTTTTCGCGTTCAAAACTATAGATGGGAAACGGCCCGCGCTCGGCAGCCAGATCGGCGGAGGCACCATAAACTTCAATGGCAAGGGTTTTATGAATCTCAACGGAGAAACTGGTTGCATCATCGGTTCCATATCGAAGACCAAGAGCTGCAAGCATATCTCCTTCGGCAGTAATACCGATTCCGGTACGTCGGCCCTGCAGGGTTTTTGCTTTGATATTCTGCCACATCTTCATTTCGATGCGCTTCACTTCCTCGTCTTCCGGATCGGATTTTACCTTTCCGATAATGGCATCGATTTTTTCCGTTTCCAGATCGATGATGTCGTCCATAATCCGCAATGCATTTGCTGCATGCTTTCTGAAAAGGTCAAAATCAAAGCTGGCTTCCGGGGTAAACGGATTCCGGACGTATCCGTAGAGGTTAAGAGCTATCAGCCGGCAGCTGTCGTAGGGGCAGAGGGGTATTTCTCCGCACGGGTTGGTTGAAAGCGTTTTAAAGCCCAGATCGGCATAGCAGTCGGGCACCGATTCACGAACTACCGTATCCCAGAAGAGAACACCGGGTTCAGCCGATTTCCATGCATTATGAATGATTTTATCCCATAGTGCCCGGGCATCGATTTCCTGTACTTTAGAGGGATTCCCCGACATTATCGGATACTGCTGGCGGTAGGTAGTACCATCGACTACGCTGCGCATAAAATCATCGTCGATCTTAACCGAAACGTTAGCTCCGGTAACTTTTCCCTGTTCCAGTTTGGCATCGATAAAACGTTCGGCATCGGGATGTTTCACCGAGATGGTTAGCATGAGTGCTCCCCGACGCCCGTCCTGGGCCACTTCGCGGGTTGAGTTGGAATAACGTTCCATAAAAGGAACAATACCCGTTGAGGTAAGAGCACTGTTTTTTACCGGGCTGCCTGTCGGGCGAATATGCGAGAGATCATGTCCCACACCACCGCGGCGTTTCATAAGCTGAACCTGTTCCTGGTCTATTTTCATGATTCCGCCGTAGGAATCGTAATTTCCATCTCCGCCGATTACAAAGCAGTTTGAAAGCGACGACACCTGGAAATTATTGCCGATTCCGGCCATGGGACTTCCCTGCGGGATGATGTATCGGAAATTGCGGAAAAGCTCGAAAATCTCATCTTCCGAAAGCGGGTTGGGATATCGTTTTTCTATTCTGGCAACCTCTGAAGCCAGGCGGCGGTGCATATCGTCGGGCGTAAGCTCATAGATATTCCCGTCACTGTCCTTCAGGGCATACTTGTTCATCCATACATTTGCGGCGAGGGTATCACCCCCGAAATATTCGGTAGCCTTCTCCAGAATTTCTTCATGCGTGTACGATACAGGTTCCATGGAGGCCGGCTCCTGTATCCCGGTCTTCTCTTCAATAATCAGTTCTTCCATTTTTTTAGTTTCGTTCTGTTCCGGTTTTAATTCAGGTTGACCCGGCACAGCTGGTCTCACCCGGTTTTCGAGCATCTCATTGTAATAATCACCTGTCTTTTCTTTCTCCTTGTGCTCTGTAATCTCTTCAAGATTTGCAAACAAGTTGATCTCCATATACTAAGCAATAATGGTGGTTAATGAATATGTTACCGGTCGTTTATTAGTACTCTGAACAAAAGGGGTTTGAGGATTTTTTCTCTCCTCCGATTCAATCAGACCAATTTACAACACCCAATTTGTGGAGTACAAATTGAATTTTCAACAATTTCCTGACCGGATAGCCTAATTCGTTGAAACCGAAAACGAAATCACCTTAATAAGTATTTTTCGCCTTCATTTTCCGGGGTTATTGCAAGGGCATAGGGCTGAAAAGAATAAATAGCTGGTTATCAGATGATGAGTCGTAACCCGCGCCAATGTTGCCGGAATGCAAATTTCGGTAAAGTTCCTTTGCGCGAGGTTTATAAATTTCCACAATCCCGAATGAGTTATTAACAATCCGGATGGTGATAATTTATCCTGGTTTTCATTTATTAAAAAAGCTTTCCGGACCCTATTATTTACAGGCAGTACAGCATTAAAAATATGGATTTCAAATAAATATGTGCGGAAGTGAACCGGCAGGAAGAAATCAGAGCATCAACAAAAGTTGTCAGAAATCGAGGCTGAGCGAGATATAAAATACCGGCTTGCTGATGACCATATCTTCTATACCCCAGGCATAATCGGCTCTCAGAAAATAACCCAGCAATCGGGTACGGGCGCCAAAACCAAGGCCTCCCACAAGGGGTTCGCGCTGTTCACGCACGGTAATATGAATGGGACCCGTGCGAATGATACGCGTAAACAGTGCATTTTCATCCGAATACGGCGAAGGACCTGTCCAGGCCGTACCCAGATCGCCGAAGGCAATGAGTTGGAAATTATTCAGGAAATCGGACCGCAAAGGGCGGTTGGCCAGAAAATTAAACACCGGAAAACGTAATTCGCTGTTAAGCACCGCAAAGCTGTTGCCGTTACGAACGTTTTGATGAAATCCGCGCATATTGGTTGCCAGCGTCTGATAGGCATAATTCTGAGAGTAGTCGATCGGAGCTTCCGTTGTAAATTTTGGCATCAGCCATGTATCCACCCCTCCCATGTAATAAATCAGCTTGCTTTTGCCAAAGGATGTGCTTGTTGCAAAACGGTTCGCCCATATCAGGTTTCGGTACACCGGAAGGTAATGACGGATATCGAATCCCAGTACGATCATATTTGTGTTCTTATGATCGCCTTCCAGCTGATGATAATACTCACCAAAAAGCTTGTAACGCATCCCGTCGAGCAGGTTTAAACCGAGCTGACGGGTGGCATCGTACGTGAGTTCGCCCTTTCCCGAAACCCAGTAACGGTTTACATCGGCCTCGCGGAGGTTATACTGATCCGTCGACATAAACACCGCCCTGTCTTTTCTTACCGCAGCCGTACCTTTAACAGAAAGAAGCGGACTGAAGGGGTACTTCAGGATGTAATGCAGCTCGTGAATGCGGTATCTGACAATACTGTACAAACTGATCTGTTCTATGCTCTGTCTGTGGAAATAAATTTCGCGGTCGAGGCGGTGTTTCAGGTTGGCGATGCTTACAACGTACTCGTTGTTTATGAGGTTGAAATCGAGCCTTACTCCGGCAACAATGCGGTAATCCTCGAGTAGATCGGACAAGCCAACGCTCAGGAAGGCATTGAGTCCGGGAGTAAGAAAAATGGGGCCGCTGCCACCTGAAAAGGGCTGATAGGACGTACTCAGGAAGTTGAAGTCGAGCTGACTTACCAGCTGATTAATGCGGTATTCATCGTTGTAGTTGCGTTGTTTCGGAATTACAAATTCATCGTCCCGGTTCCGGTAAACTCCCGGTACCCGGATTACCTGTCCATCCCCTATTTTGTATTCCTGCAGGCTTAAAATACTGTCGCCTGCAGGCAGTTCGGGATCTCCCTCGTACACATTAATAAAACGTCTCCTTCTCTCCGCGGGCTTCTGACGTTCCGGTTCGGCCTCTTCTCTGGCCATGGCCGTACTCATTGACAGCAGCTTCTGCTCCATATAAGCCGTAGTAACGGGATCGGTGCTTTCTATACTTTTTACCGAAGGCTGATCGTACACGTGGATTGTGCGGTACTGTCCCGACTGTACAACTTCGGCTACCTTGCCCGCTCTGGCCGAAGCAGTGTGCGAAACAACGTTGCGCGCATAATCGGTAAGTCCGTAATTACGGGTAAAGTAGCGGTAATGTGCAATGGTGTCAACGTGCGTGATAACGCTGTCGAAACCGGCAAGAAACCGGTTGTATATACCGCTTTCATCGCTCAGATAGCTGATATAGCCTGGCGCGTAAGATACGGGTTGTGTTTCGCCTGCTGCCGGGGTAGCGGTAATTCGCCGGAGTTTATTGCTTTTGGCGGCATAGTCGTACAGAAACAGGTCGTGCGGCTTTCCAATGCCTGCTGTTTTCAGCACCGGGTCTTTGGCGAGAGTATCGGATATCCGGTTTGAACTGAAGACAATCTGCGTAGAATTATTGATAAACACCGGATTCAGGTCGTCGAAATAATCCTGTGTGATTTGTTCTGCTGCTGATGCTGCAATGGTATATACGTAAATATCGCTTTGCCCTTTACGGATGGCCGACATCACAAAACGGCGGCCGTCATGAGAATAGGAAATATCCGTAATCTTCTGAAATCCGTAAATAAACTGCCAGGTTTTACGCCCGTTGGCCGGATCAACCTGATAAAAGCGCACATTCCCCTTTATCTCGGTAATGATGGCAAGGGTTTGTCCGTTGGGATGGAATTCAACCAGAGGATAGGTAAGATCCACCTTCTCGTCGAGCCGGTGTCCCTGCCTGAAAACTACCCGTGACTTCCCGCTTTGAAAGTCGTGAACCCAAACCCTCACCTGCCCGTCGTTGTTGCTAATCCAGGAGATTTTGCTTCCATCGGGACTTAAACGCACGCGATCGTAAATTACCGCTTTCTTCACCTTTGACTGAACAGGCGGAGCGGCCGGCTTCATGCGGCCTTCATCGTTGCCGGCATACTGAGCATGGTAGAATTCATACCATTCCTTCACCAGGCTGCGGAAGGAGATATTCAGCACATACAGGAATCCCGTCTCTACATTACGGCTTACCCGGGATAGATAGAGTATATTCGGAATGGCCTGGCTGCCGTATTTATCGGAAATATACTTCCAGATGCTGTGCCCGGCAACCACGGCATCTTCGCCGCGCAAATGATTGAACTTCCGGTATCTGCCCGACTGTATGCCGTCGCGCATTGCATTATCAAGCACCGTGTTCCAGTCTTCGGAAATATAAGAAACCAGTCCGTCGATATACCAGGCAGGCATCGTCATCAGCGTTGCATTGGTTATCTGCCTTCCAACCGAACCTCCATAAATGGATTCATCGATCAGAACCCTTGCCATACCGGAACGGATCTGCCTTTCGAAGTTGGCATAATTACCATCGAAATAGAGAAAAATCTTTTTATCGATGATATGGGTTATGCCTCCAATGTTGTACTGCTGCTCGCTGACAAGGCCGATGTTGCTTTGCTTGAGATCGGTAAGGGAGTTAAAAACGATGAACTCAAATTTCTCACTCATCCTTGATTCCAGAAGCGACTCCAGACCGGGTTTTATCTCACCGGCATAGCGTGCTGTATACTGCGCCAGTTCTTTCCCGTTAAGGTAGAAGTAGGTATCGAAATCATCAAACCGGTAATACGTCCAGAGGAAGTCGCCGTACTGAACCCTGCTCTTCCCGAAGGGCATCTGGGAGCCGTTATAAAACTGGGCGATTCCCGAAAAGCTCAGCAACACTCCGCTCAGAAGGAGTGTAAGAGGTTTCAGGAAACCGTGCAGGTTGTTCATGCGCATAGTTAAGATGTTGACTCAGGCAGTGAGACTGTAAAATTAACATAAAATAGCGGCACTTGTTGTTGGCGCCTGAAAAACTGGCTACCTGCCGCAAATGTCGTACCGTTATATCGCTGGTGTCAGGATATCCGGCAGCGCCGTATCCTTGCTTTGAGAACCTTTGCTGCAGTTGGTACCGGATAATCCTTAACTTTGCAATCCCCATCAAATAATCCCTGAATGATAACCGTTAAAACACTCGTTTTTAATTCTTTCTCTGTCAATACGTATATTATTTCGGATGAAACCGGAGATTGTATAATTATTGACCCGGGCTGCGAGAGCCCGGCAGAACAACAGAAGCTTGCCGGCTACATCGCATCGGCGGGTTTGACACCCCGCGCACTGGTAAACACACATTTTCATGTTGACCACATTCTGGGCAACCGGTTTGTTGCCGACCTTTACAAGTTGGCTCCGACGGCTCATCCCGAAGGCGAGCTGCTGCGCAGTACGGCCCGGGAATTTGGAAGCATTTTTGGCCTTAACCTGACCGATGTTGCAATACCCGAGCATTTTGTAAACGATGGCGATACAATAAAATTTGGGAATTCGGAACTGGAAGTGCTCTATACCCCGGGTCATGCCGATGGAAGCATTTGTCTGGTGAGTCATCCGGAACGTTTTGTGATTTCGGGCGATGTTTTATTTTACGGCAGCATAGGGCGTACCGATCTGCCTACCGGAGATTTCGACGTGCTTATGAACAGCATTGAAACTAAGCTGTTTGTACTGGATAACGACTACACCGTTTATCCCGGGCACGGGCCAAAAACCCTTATCGGATATGAGAAAATGAACAATCCGTTTATCCGGTAAACTACTGTTTTAAGCTGCCGGAATTGCGATAAAAACCTCAGAAAAAAGATGGAAAGACACTCCCCTTCCGCATCTGAATCAGCAGAAAAATTACTTTCTGAAATAAAAGCGACTGCTGCTGAAATGCAGGCGGGTTTGGTTGAAATCCGCAGGCATTTGCACCGCCATCCCGAACTTTCGATGGAGGAGAAGGAAACATCGGCCTTTATCCGTTCCAAACTTGATGAATACGGGATTCCGTATACTTCAGGGATTGCTGTGCATGGGATTGTTGCATGGATAAAAGGAGAAAATCCGGAGAAAAACACCATTGCACTCAGAGCCGATATGGATGCGCTCCCTATTCATGAAAAAAATGAAACGGATTACTGCTCGGTGAATCCCGGGGTGATGCATGCCTGCGGGCACGACGTTCACATGACCTGCCTGCTGGGTGCTGCGCGCATTCTGAATCAATACAGGGATCGCTTCGAAGGTACCGTTAAGCTGATTTTTCAGCCCTCGGAAGAGAGATTCCCGGGCGGAGCATCCATGATGATAACCGCGGGCGTTCTTGAAAATCCGGCTCCACGTAAGATGTTCGGCCAGCATGTGCTTCCCACACTTGATGCCGGAAAAATAGGGATGAAAGCAGGGAAATACATGGCTTCCACCGATGAAATCTACCTTACGGTGAAAGGGCGGGGCGGACACGGTGCCACGCCCGAAATCAACGTTGATCCGGTGCTGATTGCTGCCCATATTATTGTTGCACTTCAGCAGATCGTCAGCCGTAATGCTCCACCTCAACTCCCTGCAGTGCTGTCGTTTGGCCGTGTGATAGCCGACGGGCGCACCAATATCATCCCGAATGAAGTAAAAATTGACGGTACCCTGCGCACCTTCGACGAAAAATGGAGGGCTGAAGCCCATGTGAAAATAGAAAAAATGGCAACTGCCATTGCAGAAGGAATGGGCGGCAGCTGCCGTGTGTTCATCGACAAGGGCTATCCCTTTCTGGTAAACGACGAAAATGTGACGGCCGAAGCCCGCTTGTATGCCGAAGAGTACCTGGGACCTGAAAATGTTGTGGATCTCGACTTGCGCATGACTGCCGAGGACTTTGCCTATTATTCACAGAAGGTACCCTCCTGCTTCTACCGCCTGGGCATTCGCAATGCAGAGAAAGGCATAATCCATAACCTGCATTCCGACCGCTTTGATGCCGATGAAACGGGCTTAAGTGCCGGAGCCGGCCTTATGGCATGGATTGCTGTTCGCTCGCTTTAGCAATCCGCACAACCCCCTGCACTTTACCGGTCGTGTTTGTTACGCAAACGCATCTCACCGGATGGAAAAAATGATGAAGAAAATACAGCAAATAGCAGGGTATTGATGAATATCTGAATTCAATATTTATTATATTTGTTAGTTAATCCACTAAAAACCAAGCGCGATGGGATTCCTGAACTCATTAAAGAAATTATTCGGTACTTCAAAGGAAGTAGCCGCTGCAAAGTCGGCCGAGCTAAAAGAAAAAACTGCCGAAAACGTTGAATCTGCTAAAGAATTTGCCAAAGAGGCAAAAGAGAAAATTGAAACTCTGGTTGAAAATGCAAAGGAAAATACGTCCGAAGCAACCGAAAAGCTGAAAGATTTTGGCGAAAATATCAAGGACAAAGCAGAGGATGCTTTCGAAAAACTGGATGAAAAAGCCGGAGAAGTTGTGGATAAAATTGAGGAAAAACTTCGTTCGAAGCTCAACAAACCGGATGCTGAAGAAAAGATAAAGGAGACGGTTGAAATGGCCGGCGAATCGGTTGAAGATGTAAAAGAAGCTGCGGAAGAAATTAAAGATGAGGCGACAGAAGCAGCAGAAGAGGTAAAAGAGGCAGCAGAAGAAAAAATCGATCAGGCCGAAGACCTTCTGAAAAGCGTGACCGACGAAGAGGTCCCCAAGGCGGAATAGAAAAAAAACACTGATTTCATGCAGGAGTTGTTACTTGTAACGGCTCCTGTTTTTTTACCTATCCAGCTTATCGTGCAGGAGACAGAACGTAACATCCTGCTCCTGTTCAGAAACAAAGCTTGTTTTCCGTTACGGCAGTGTATCTTCCGGCTGCATTTTATCCATCAGCCGGAAAGATACCGGAGGGATTGATTTCTGCCAGTGCATGCTCATCAAACACCCTCTTCACAGCCTCTTCGTATTCGTTGTATGAAGCCGTTTTCCGTATTTTCCGGAAGACGGACTGAGGATCATCAAATGAAAGGATAAGATACTTCCAATACTCTTTCATGGCATTAAGTACCGTATGGCTTTCTTTCTTATCGTTGCGGTAAGTATAGTACAGGTCATCCGTAAATTTCTTCAGAATTCCTGTTTCCTCCCCGTTCAGGGCAATTCCTTTTATTCTGGCCGCGAGGAAAGGGTCGGCAAGAAGTCCCCGGCCGATCATAAACCGGTTGATTCCCGGAAATTCCGATTTCAGGTATTGCAGGTTGGCAGGAAGTGTTACGTCGCCGTTGTATACAACGGGATGCTGTAGGGCTGTAAAGGCTTCTCCAAAAGCCCGGAGGTCTGGCGATCCGGAATACAACTGCTTCCCGATGCGGGGATGAATAATAATTTCGGAAAGCGGATAGCGGTTGAAAACCGGTATGAGGTTTTGTATTTCTCCGGCATCACCGTAACCCAGTCTGCATTTGACCGAAAAACGAAGAGGCATGCGGTTCATCAGCTGATCCAGTATTTCCCCGACCATTTCGGGATGAGGCAGCAATCCGGAACCTCGTTTCTTACGGGCCACCTGCGGATACGGGCACCCCAGGTTCCAGTTGAGTTCATCAAATCCCAGCCCGGCACAGCACTGTGCAAACCAAAGAATTTCCGGAGCACTTTTGCTGAGTATCTGCGGAATTACGGGGATCCCGTTTTCAAATTGCTCACGCAAAGCCTTCAGCTTCAGTGGCGGCAGGGGATAATCCACCGCTATATTCGCAAAATATGGTGTATATAGCTTATCCGTACCAAAAAAGTGCCGGGCATACACTTCCCGGAAAGCTTTGGTTGTAATTCCCTGAAAAGGGGCAAAATAAAGGGAGGGCTGTTCGTTCATCGGGGGACAAAAGTAACCAGGATTAACAAGAAAACTGCAGCAGCCATACACTTGCCGATTGAATTTTAATAACTTTACTCCCTGAAGCATTCACCAATTAAGCCGGCAGATATTTTTTTATCCTTAACAACACTTTCGTGAAAAATTTAACCTCCCGATTCATTCCCCTTGCAATCCTGTGTATTGCAATGATCAGCCCGGCATTAAAAAGCCAGAGCATCCCGGATACCGTATATCTGGATGAAGCCTTCAGGGAAACAACGCGCGGAGAGCATCGTTATCTGCAGGTAAAAATTATGAAAGAGGATGACTATTTTCTTAGAACATATTACACAAACGGACAGCTCAGAACGGAATCATTCTGGACCGGCGACGACAGCAAGCGAATTGAGGGCAATATAATTACCTATGCGGAAGACGGGAAGATTCTGAAAATAAACAACTTAAGTAAAGGTACTTACGAAGGGGAACAAAAAATCTATTACGACTCCGGCGCCCTGTATTATGTAGAGAATTACCGAAACCAGAAAGAACACGGTGAACGCATAGTGTATTATGAAGACGGGAGTCTGAAACGGAAAGAGTTATTTGAAAACGGCAAACTGATTTACGGTAACTGTTATTCCATGGATGGGAAGGACACGACCTATTTTCCCTTCATCGTGCAACCACAGTTCAGAGGCGGCGAAAGCGAAAGAATCCGGTATCTGGTTGAGAACATCCGGTACCCGCGCAAAGCCCGGAAAATGAATATTTCAGGAATAGTATATTTAACATTTCTTGTCCGGAGCGACGGTGAAGTTACCGATGTTAGAATACTGCGGGGCGTTCATCCGCTGCTCGACGAGGAGGCGTTGCGGGTTGTAGAAAGGATGCCGAAATGGAAGCCGGGAAAGTTCGATGGTAAAAAGGTCACCATAAGCTTCAACATGCCAATAAAATTTACCCTGGCCAGATAACCAGACCGATAATTTCAGCTGCAAGAACAAATGGACGCCAAACCGTGGCAGATTAATTTTGTTATACTAGCCGCAATCGGAAATTGAGGTTTAAAAATTACACTACTGAAACATCCCCGCTTTATGATAAGGCTATTATTGATCCTGACTGCAGCCATAATGATTTTTCCAGGCTGCAAGACCCGGAATAAAACTAACTCAGCAGATACCGGGCTTACCCGGATAACAGGTATTGAGTATGGCGACAACAGCGCCGTTTCGATCGACTGGCCGGGAACGTATGAAGGCGTTCTTCCGTGTGCGGACTGCGGGGGTATTATCACGTCCATCGTATTGAATAAAGATATGACTTATTCCCGCTCCATGCTTTACAAAGGCAGGGGAGGCCATCCGTTTGCGGATTCCGGTAAATTCACCTGGGATAAACATGGCCGCAGCATCCGGCTGGAAGGGAAAAACTCCGGAAACGACCGGTTTCTTGCA
The DNA here is from genome assembly GCA_022837485.1 of Bacteroidales bacterium. Lineage (GTDB taxonomy): Bacteria > Bacteroidota > Bacteroidia > Bacteroidales > Lentimicrobiaceae > Lentimicrobium. Next base: position 24,809 of record JALHHH010000008.1, on the reverse strand, counting down.
GGCGAGAATATGCTTGCCATGCTCGACCGGGAAGGGAACCGGATTACGGGTGAACTAGCAGACAATTACATACTTTCGAAAATAAACACCGGATTGTCCGACGATCATCTCATCAACAAAACCTGGAAACTCATCGAACTGAACGGACAAGCGCTTAGGATGGAGACAGAGGGTGGAAACGGAATATTTATGATTTTTGATCATACCGGGCAACGCATTCACGGTTTCGGAGGCTGTAACCAGTATTCCGGAAGTTACGAACTGACAGAAGGAAACCGTGTATCCTTTGAAGGAATTCTGGCTACCAGACTGGCATGTCCGGAACTTGCAACGGAACAGGCATTTTTCGATGCGCTGCAACAGGCAGATAACTATGCAGCAAACGAAGAGAGGTTGCAGCTTAATCAGGGGCGCGGCCTCCGTCTTGCCGTATTTGAGCGGCTAAAACCCTGAATCCGGGAATTTCCTGCATTAAACTCCGGAAGATGCCGGAGGAATCTGCATATTAAACATCACGATGAAAAATCGCTGAAAATGACTATCTTTGCAGTTCATTACGTTTTACCGGTCACCCTGATTCCGCACCTCTTAATGCTTTCCGGTAAAACCATTTATTCATTCCTCATTGCAGGATAATTAACCTAAAATCCTTTCATGGCAAGATCACAACAATCCTGGAACAAAATCGAAAACGAGAAAAAGAAACAGAAAAAGAAAAAAGACAAGGCAGCCCGCAAACTTGAAAGAGCATCAAGTGCATCCGACGGAAACGACCTTGACAGCATGATAGCTTACGTGGATGAGTATGGCCGTATCACCGATACTCCGCCCGACCCATCGGCTAAAACCGTAATAAAGGCAGAAGACATCGAAATAGGCGTACCGCGCAAAGAAGAAGGCGCCGACGAGCAGGCCGAACGCACAGGGATTGTAACTTTTTTTAATGAAGACAAAGGATTCGGCTTTATCCGGGATCTGCAAAGCGGAGAAAGCATTTTTATCCACATCAACCAGCTCGACGGCCCCCTGAAACAGGATAACCGCGTTACGTTTAAAACCGAAAGAAGTCTGAAAGGACTTAATGCCGTTGACGTCAAGCTTATTAAATAATCAGGAGACTGCCTGTATTTCAGGTAAGAACTTTTTAAAATCCGGTGTTTTCAGGCATAGTAAACTATTTCCACCTGTAGTTGTTAATACCCTATCCAATTATTAACAAACACACCATTTATGAAAGCAAAACTTCTTACCGTTGTCGCACTTGTTTTACTGACTGCTTCGGTCAGTAATGCGCAGGATTACAAATCAGCAATCGGCGGAAAACTGGGCTATGGACTGATTGCATCCTACAAAACATTCCTTTCAGAAACGAATGCCGTTGACATTTTCGGAGGTATCCGCTGGGGCGGAATCGTAGCCGGTGCTTACTGGGAAAAACATTATCCGATCAGCGGACTTGATAATCTTCAGTGGTACTGGGGTTTTGGAGGTTCTTTCACCACCTGGGATTATGGCTATGTCGGGTACGACACGTATTATGAAGTCGGCGTTTCGGGAGTTCTCGGGCTCGATTATTCCTTCGACGACATACCCCTGAACCTGAGCATCGACTGGGCTCCTACTATAGTGGTTGTTGACTCCTGGGATTATCCCGGAGCATCCTACAACCGGTTCAGAGGTGGTTACGGCGCAGTATCAGTAAGATACATACTTAAGCGATAAATCAATAATCACCCTATTGTTTACAGGGAAGACGGAGCAACTCCGTTCTTCCCTGTTTTCTTTAAGACACAGCACTTATCTTTGCGGAAACCATCAAAACCAGTTTATGAAAGTAGGCGACAAACACTACCATACCATTTGGATGGAAGGAAGGGTAGTTTATATGATTGATCAGAACCTCCTGCCTTTTGAGTTTCACATAAAGCGGTGTGAAAACTATGAATCGACCTGCGAAGCAATCCGGAGGATGACGGTGCGCGGAGCCGGAGCTATAGGAGCCGCAGCCGGATTCGCTATGGCACAGGCTCTGGCCGGCAGTACCAACCCCGACATTGCACGGGAGCATATCCGTGCCACCCGCCCTACCGCACGCGACCTGTTTTATGCCGTCGACAGGGTTTATGAAGCCGGAAAAGTTTCAGTTCAGAATGCTCTGGACGAAGCCCAAAACCTGGCAATTGCCAATGTGGAAGCGGCAAAGAAAATCGGAACCTATGGTGAAACAATGATTAAAGACGAGGCCCGCATCCTTACCCACTGCAACGCCGGCTGGCTGGGATTTGTCGATTACGGCAGTGCCCTCTCACCGATCTATACAGCCCGCCGGAACGGCAAGAAACTTCACGTTTACGCCGACGAAACCCGTCCCCGCAGTCAGGGTGCCCGCCTCACGGCCTGGGAGCTTGCCAATGAAGGTGTGGATCATACCATCGTTCCGGATAACGCCGGCGCTTTTCTGATGTCGAAAGGCATGATTGACCTGGTAATTACCGGTGCCGACCGCATCGCTGCCAACGGGGATGTTGCCAACAAAATCGGAACGTATGAAAAAGCTATACTCGCTAAACATTTCGGTATTCCCTTCTTCGTGGCCGCCCCACTGTCAACCTTCGACCACAATACCGCCGACGGCAGCGCCATTGAAATAGAACACCGCAGCCAAGACGAAGTACACTACCAGACCGGCCCCGACGAAAACGGGCAAATGCATACCATCCGGGTCACCAATCCCGGATCGGAAGCCTTAAACCCCGCTTTTGATGTTACCCCCGCCGCATTGATCACCGGATTTATAACGGAAAACGGGGTAATTAATTAATGAATCAGGAAATAAATAAATTTGGAAATTTCGGGTGTTCAGGCATTCAGGCATTCAGGTGATCATGTGCTCGGCTGTTCAGGTGAGCAGTGCCTTTCAGACATGATGCTGCCCCCCGCCCCTCGCCCCCCGTCCAATTAACTGAAATTCACAATGAAAACCTGCACCTGGCCGGGCAACGACCCGCTGATGATTGATTACCACGACACCGAATGGGGCGTCCCCGTTCACGACGATCGTAAACTATTTGAGTTCCTTGTGCTTGACGCCTTTCAGGCCGGGCTAAGCTGGAAAACCATACTGCACAGACGAGAGGGCTTCCGCCGGGCGTTTGATGATTTTGATGCGGTGAAAATTGCTGCATACACCGAAGCAGATTACAACCGCCTGCTCAGTGATTCCGGCATTATCCGCAACCGGGCAAAGATAAGGGGGACCATTAAAAATGCCATCGCATTCCTTGAAATTCAAAAAGAAGCCGGCTCATTTGATGCTTACATCTGGCAGTTTACCGGAGGGAAAACCATCGTTAACCACTGGACTGAATTAAATCAGATTCCTGCCACCAGCGCGGAGTCGGATGCCATGTCGCACGATATGAAAAAGCGAGGCTTCACTTTCTGCGGAAGCACCATCTGCTATGCCTTTATGCAGGCCGCAGGGCTGGTGGATGACCATCTGGATGGGTGTTTCAGGAAATCATCGGCTCAATAGTGGCAGCAAGCAAACGGTATATGCCCGCCTGCTTAAAGAGCAGTGTTCCGATTCTTAAATCTGACCATCCTTCCCTTAATTTGTAGCTAAAGAAGGGGCGTTCACCATCAATATCACAATCAAGATGGCAGGTGTTTATATCGCCTGCCTCATTTTCTTTTATCTTATTCAGGAGGTGAAGATGGGTTGAAATAATGAAAACAGAATTGTTGAGTCTTGTCATTCCTGCTATCGTAGCAGCGCTGATTTCCAATGCATCATCCGGGTTAGTCCCTTTGAAAAGCTCATCAAATACCGCAAAACATTTTTGACCATTAACTGCTTCATTAAGAACAGACTTCACCCGAAGTACTTCCTGCATAAAATGACTGTAACCCCTGGCAATATCATCCGAATGATTGATTGAAACAAAGATGCCGGTATAAAAAGGAATCCGTGCTGAAGCAGCCGGCAAAGCCAGCCCAATATGTGCCAGCCAGATACATACACCAATACTTTTAAGGTACGTAGACTTCCCCGACATATTCGGTCCTGTAAGCAGGGTTACATTATGAAAGCCTGAAAAGTTGTTTATTACCGGATTTTTGACCAGTGGATGATATAATTCGTTTATTATTAAATCATTAGAAGATATCTCGGGGAAGACAAACCCATACTTCAGGATGCCCTGACTTACCGACAGCATGGCTTCAAACTCCGCAAGGCGATTGTAAAACGAAACAATTTCCCCGGCAGTCTGCAGTTTCGTTACGATTTCCGACAGCTCTGCAATATGTCTGTTTCTGAATCTGTTTTCCAAAATCAGCCTGTCGTAAAACGGCAGGTTGAATTTCTGAAGGAAATCCTGTAAAAGTGCTAATCCTGCTTTATAGCCGTCCGGAAAATCATCTTTCGTTATTCGGCCCAGATACCAGGAATTCAGCTTGTTAAAGAAAGTAATCAATTGAATAAACCGTGCCTTTAAAGCCATTCTGTCATTTTCGGAAATCAGCAGCCTTAACCTGTCACTGAAATTCAACTTATTCACGGAACTTTCCGTCAGAAACCGCTTTATTTCATAAAAATCCGTCCGTGAATACGTATATTCCCTGAAGATTCCTGCATTGCTAATAAACCCCTTCAGAACCTGTTGCCGCTCTCTTATCCTGTCAGGACTTTCCAGCGGAGTAATCATAAGTTTGCCCAGAGACAGCCGGCTGAATGAATTCAGTGTAAAGTCAAAAAAGGGTAAAATTTCCTGTTTGATATTCAGATCCTCAACATCGTGCATAACATCGGCTTTAATCTTTGATCCGTTTTTAAAAAATATTGCAACTTTCCCGATAGCCTATCTGCTTGTATCTAACGGAGCCTGTGAGGAAATAATATCCATGAAGGGGTAATTTTATCGTTCGGGCTTAATACCGTGCATCTGCAGGAAAAAACCATACAAATTGCGGAAAAACCTACCTTTGTCCCATGCAAATCCCTGAAAAACGTCCCCTTACCGACTGGTTGCCCGTTTCGCGCGAAGAGCTCGACCGCCGGGGCTGGGACGAGGTGGACGTAATCATAGTTTCGGGTGATGCCTATGTCGATCATCCCGCCTTTGGTGCCGCTGTAATCGGGCGGCTGACCGAACATGCGGGGTTCCGGGTGGCCATACTGCCGCAGCCCAACTGGCGCGACGACCTTCGCGACTTTAAAAAACTTGGGAAACCCAGGCTTTTTTTCGGGGTAACCGCCGGCAATATGGACAGCATGGTAAACCACTATACTGCCAACAAACGCCTGCGAAGCGACGATGCCTATACTCCCGGCGGCGCTGCAGGCTTCCGGCCCGATTATGCTTCGGTGGTTTATACGCAAATCCTGAAAAAGCTCTACCCGGAAGTACCCGTTATCCTGGGCGGAATCGAAGCCTCCATGCGACGCCTTACCCATTACGATTACTGGAGCGACAGCCTGAAACCCGACATCCTTACCTGGAGCGGTGCAGATATGCTGGTTTTCGGGATGGGGGAAAAGGGAATTACCAGCCTGCTAAAACGCCTGGCAGCCGGTGAAAAGATCGGTAAGATAAAGGATGTGGAGCAGACAGCCTTCCGGATACCTGCCGGGGAAGCCTTGCCGGAACTTCCGGGCATAGCCACCCTTGAACTGCCCTCGCATTCCGGATGCCTGTCCGATAAAAAGACCTTTGCCCGTCATTTCCGCATCTTCGAAGAGGAATCGAACCGCTGGCAGGGCGCCAGGCTGCTGGAAAGAAACGGAGATTTCACCGTAGTGGTGAATCCTCCCAACCCGCCCATGAACGAGGCGGAGATTGATGCCTCCTTCGATCTGCCCTACACCCGCGAGCCACACCCGAGGTATCATAAAAGAGGGGCCATTCCCGCTTATGAAATGATCCGAAATTCGGTAAACATGCACCGGGGATGTTTCGGCGGATGCGCATTTTGTGCCATTTCGGCCCATCAGGGTAAGTTTGTGGTGAGCCGTTCCGAAAAATCCATCCTTAAAGAGGTGGAGCAAATCGCTGCAGCCCCTGATTTTAAAGGACATATCACCGATCTTGGTGGTCCATCGGCCAATATGTACCGGATGAAAGGCATAGACACAGACAAATGCAAAAAATGCAAACGTCCCTCGTGCATTTTCCCGACTATCTGCCGCAACCTGAACACCGACCACCGGCCGATGACGGTGCTTTACAACAAGGCTTTTAAAGTAAGAGGGATAAAACGCATCACCATCGGCAGCGGCATCCGATACGACATGCTGATTGGCCGGAGCGAAGCCGAATCGAAAGCCAACGGGCTGAATGAATATCTGGAGCAACTGATCATCCGGCATGTTTCAGGCCGCCTGAAGGTGGCTCCCGAACACAGCTCGGCGCAGGTACTCCAGATTATGCGCAAGCCGCATTATCGCACCTTTGTGCAGTTTCAGCAGAAATTTGAAGAGATAAACCGCATAAACGGTCTGAGGCAGCAACTGATCCCTTATTTTATCTCGAGCCATCCGGGCAGCCGGCCCGAAGATATGGCGGAACTGGCCTGTGAAACATCGCAGCAGGGCTTCAGGCTGGAACAGGTTCAGGACTTCACCCCCACCCCCATGACGCTGGCCACGGCCATGTATTACACCGGTTTCGATCCGTACACGCTGAAACCCGTGTATGTTGCCCGCGAAAAACAGGAAAAACTCAACCAGCAGAGGTTCTTTTTCTGGTATAAACCCGAAAATAAACGCTGGCTTGCCGAAACGTTAAAAAAAGCAGGCCGTGCCGACCTGCTTCCGAAATTTGGCAAACGACCTCAGGGCTGAGGCACAATCAGCACCGGACACGGGCTGTTGCGCATTACGCCGTCGCTTACGCTGCCAATAAATGTCCGGTAAAGAAATCCGTGGCTTTGCGTTCCTATAACAATCAGATCGGCCTCAAATTTTCCGGCTTCATCCAGAATGGTATTGATAACGGGGCCGTGAACAAGAGCTGAGCGGGCATTCACCCCTTTTTCGTGAAGGTAATGCACCATGGCTTTCAGATCGTGATCTTCACGAATCAGCTCTTCAAGACCGGGACTGGCTACCAGAGCCGGTTGTGAAGGATCGTCAGCAAAAACCGGCCCGGGAACCGAAACATGTAGAATATATACCTCGCTTTCAAAAGCTTTGGCAATCTCTCCGGCTTTCTCAATCACCTCCGTAGCCAGATCGGAGAAGTCGACAGGAACAATAATTTTCTTCATAATGTTCTTATATGACAATTACAAAGATACAAAAGTCGAAGGCGAAACGCAAGTCTGCCAACCCCAAGCCATTACGGAATTAGGAACACGGCATTTATTGCTGCAGGATAAAATGCATTCCGCAGATTTCTATTGAATTATGATCTTTTGACTGTAGGTATGATCCTTATCGCTCACCCTTACAACGTAAATGCCTTTGGGAAGAAAACTCAGATCCACGTTGTAACTGGTTACTGCACCCGGAAACATTCTGGAGTAGACAAGAGCGCCTCCGGATGAATACACCCTGAAACCGACCTGCTCAGAGCTTTTCCAGGTATTAACGTTAACTATTCCCATTCCGGAAACCGGACTTATAAAAGCTTCTGAAACAACATCAGGCTCAATGCCGGTGGTTTTGCACACGATAGGGTGAATTGTCATGGTAGTCTGGATGTTAGTACCCCAGTTTTCAGGATCGTTAAAGGCAAACCATGTTCCGTCGCTCCACTGATCCCATGCCGTTCCGTTGTAACCAACCACATGCTTGCGGCACCATAGGGCAACGGTATCGCCGGTTGTCACAGGAAGGATAACTCCCACATAGAAAGGGCCTTCCACCGCCAAAGGTTCCTGTAACATAACGGTGGTTACCTTTTCATTCTGTGCATCAAAAACAATGGATGCCATCGGCTTGCTTGCTTCCGCAAGAAGATTGCCAGGTTTTCCTCCCTCACCGCTATTATCCCAGATACCAAACCTGACGTCGGGATTGGTACGGTTTACGGCAACGGCAAATTCGGCAACAATACCGGTAATGTGACTTCCGGTGGTAAAAGAGGAAAAATATTCCGCTTTAACTTTATCCCCGAAACTGTTGTTACCGGTAACATAACCCGTTTGTGGAGGCATCAGATAGTAATAAGTAATTTCACCCTGAAGGGGAAATCGCAGGGTATCGCATGTGGTTTCCCGATTTATTGGGCTAAATTCTGTGCCGTTTCCGGGACTTTTTACAAATTCCGACTGTAGAAAGGAGTTTTGCCTGTTCTCCTGAGCATTAATGAAAGCGGCCGATACCATCAGCAGGAAAGCCGTCAGATAGAATGTTTTCATGCGTTGCGATTTAGGTTCTTCTCCCGGTAATTTTGTTTCATTCGGTAAGGGGAGAAAAGAGTTGATTAATCGGAATTGTAATTTACCAGCCTGAATTTCCTTTCACAGGGCCAATCGTAAAAAAATCAATAATTCTTTTTAGTTTTGACTGTCGTCCCGGGTTTTATGTACGATGGCCACCTCCTGTGCTGCAAATTTCATCGAAAAACAGTGATAACACCCTAATATCATGAAAAATACAACAACAACCGGCAAATCCGGTGCGCCTGTTTCAAAAGGCAAAATTAGTGCAATAATCATGCCCGCCAGATGGTTAATTGCAGGGATTTTTCTTTTTTTCAGTCTTTTGGTCAGCGTTGACGGATTCGCACAGAAAAAGTCTTCCCCTCAGTCAGCCGACAGCCTGAAATCCGGTAGTTTCAGCGGATTAAAATTCAGGTCGATCGGACCGGCCTTTAGTTCGGGACGTATCGGCGATTTCGCGGTAAATCCGAAAAATTCTGCCGAATACTATGTAGCGGTTTCATCGGGTCACATCTGGAAGACGGTGAATGCCGGAACAACCTGGGAGCCTGTATTCGATAATTACTGTTCCTACTCCATTGGCTGCCTGACCATGGATCCGGAAAATCCGAACGTAGTTTGGGCCGGAACCGGGGAAAACAATCATCAGCGGGCACTTGGCTACGGCGATGGCGTATATAAAACTACCGACGGAGGCAAATCATGGAAAAACATGGGACTTAAAGAGTCGCGCCAGATAGGTATGATTGTCATCGACCCGCGCAACACCGATGTGGTGTATGTTGCAGCTGAAGGATCGGTCTGGGGCCCCGGCGGCGAACGCGGACTATACAAAACCACCGATGGCGGCAAAACATGGAATAAGGTACTGAATATCAGTGAACATACCGGAGTCAATAACGTAATCATGGACCCACGGAATCCCGACGTGCTTTACGCTACCTCCGAACAGCGGCGCAGACACGTGTTTACCAAAATCGGCGGGGGACCTGAATCGGCCATCTGGAAATCAACGGATGCAGGAGCTAACTGGGAAAAACTGACCTCCGGACTTCCTTCGGGCGATGTTGGTGGTATAGGTATTGCAATATCTCCCGTAAATCCCGATTATATCTTTGCCATCATTGAAGCTGCCGGAGAATCGGGAGGCTTCTTCCGCTCCACCGACCGCGGCGCCTCCTGGACAAAAATGAGCAGCTACCACGCCAGCGGACAGTATTACAACGAGATATATTGCGATCCGAAAAATGTGGATATCATCTATTCCATGGATACCTATTCCAAAGTCAGTCCCGACGGAGGCAAAACCTGGAACAACCTGAGTCTGAAATACCGCCATGTAGACGATCACGCATTATGGATAGATCCGGCAAACACCAGCCATTTCCTGATCGGAGGCGACGGAGGTATTTATGAAACCTGGGACGGAGGCAACGAGTACCACTTTAAAAATAATCTGCCGGTTACGCAGTTTTACCGGGTCAACGTCGACAACACCGAACCGTTCTACTATGTTTACGGAGGTACGCAGGACAACAACAGCATGGGTGGTCCTTCGCGCAACACCAGCAGCTACGGGGTTGTAAACGACGAATGGTTTGTTACAAACGGGGGCGATGGTTTCTGGACGGCTTCCGATCCTACCAATCCCGATATCGTATACGCAGAAGCCCAGTACGGCAATATGGTCCGGTACGACCGCAGGAGCGGGGAAGCCATCGACATACGTCCGGAGCCACGCAAGGGTGAGGATACGTATAAATGGAACTGGAATACTCCGCTGATGATCAGCCGCCATTCTCCCACCCGGCTTTATACGGCTGCCAATAAGGTCTTCCGCAGCGACGACCGCGGCGACACCTGGAAGGTGATTTCGGAAGATCTCACCACCGGTACCGACCGCAACACCTGGCCTGTTATGGACAAATACTGGAGCATTGATGCCGTTGCCAAAGACGTGTCCACTTCCCTGTTCGGTACCATTGTATCGTTCGACGAATCCCCGGTAAAGGAAAACCTGCTGTATGCCGGTACCGACGATGGCCTGATACAGATCAGCGAAGATGCACAAAACTGGCGCAAAGCCGGAAACTTTCCGGGAATACCGGAATACACCTACGTTTCCGATATTCTCGCTTCCCGCTTCGACGAGAACATCGTGTTTGCAGCCTTCAGCAACCTGAAGCGCGACGATTTCAAACCATACCTTCTGCGTAGTACCGACAAAGGCCGTACCTGGATATCCATCGCTTCAAACCTTCCGGCAAACGGCTCAGTGCATACCATTGCACAGGATGCGGTAAATCCGGATCTTTTGTTTGCAGGAACCGAGTTCGGGGTATTTTTCACCATCGACGGAGGCAAACAATGGGTACAGCTGAAAAACGGAATTCCTACCATTGCCGTGTACGACATAGCCATTCAGGAAAAGGAATGCGATCTGGTATTGGCAACCTTCGGACGCGGGTTTTACATCCTCGACAACTATTCGCCCCTGCGCACCATCAACAAATCGGTTATGGAAAGCGAAGCCCATCTGTTCCCGGTAAAGGATGCTCTTATGTATGTGGAAGTTGGCGGTAAATATGGGCAGGGGTCCTCTTATTATGCAGCTAAAAATCCAGACTTTGGGGCAACTTTTACTTACTGGCTGAAAGACACTCCGAAAACGAAGAAAGATACCCGCAGGGAGAAAGAAAAGGAACTTTTTAAAAAAGGCGAACGTATTCCCCAGCCCACTGAAGCCGAGCTGAGGGCTGAAGAACTTGAAATAGCACCTTACCTGAAGTTTACCGTTACCGATGAAGAGGGCAATGTAATCCGCCGCTTGTATTCGCGGCCTTCGAAGGGGATGAACCGCCTTACCTGGGACCTCAGGTATGCAAGTACCTCTCCTGTGCGGAAGAGCGACGGCAAATTCGACCCGTTCAGCAGCGGGGGCTCCGGTTTATTTGTAATGCCCGGTAATTACAGGGTTTCTTTGTCGATGGTTGCCGGGGGCGAAACCCGTGAACTTGCCGGTCCGGTTGAATTCAAAGCCGTTCCGCTTAACAACACCACCTTGCCGGCTCCCGACCGCGGGGCACTGGTAGCCTTCCAGCGCGAGGTGGCAAGCCTTACCCGCGTGGTTCAGGGTACACAGCGCTACATGAACGAGCTGTCCGACAAACTCGCAATCATGATGCAGGCTGTACACCAAACGCCCGAAGCCTCACCGGAACTGAAGTCACACATGTATCAGCTTTCCCTGCAAATGGACGATATCCGCTACAGCTTCTACGGCAAAACACCCAAGGCAAGCCGGGAAGAGAATCCTCCTGCTCCGGTTTCCATCAACGAGCGCATGGGCAACCTCATCTATGCCTTCTACGGAACAACCTCAGCACCAACCACCACTATGCGCAGGAGTTATGAGATCATCCGCGAGGAGTTTCCACCTCTGCACGCAAAACTGAAACAAATCGGAACCGTCGATATTCCTGCACTGGAAACCGAAATGGAGAAAGCCGGCGTTCCATGGACCCCGGGCAGATTGCCGGAATGGGAATAATTGCGAATTAAACCGGTATAATAAAAAACCACGGCCCGGGAGACAAACAAGCCGGGCTGTGGTTTGATAACTGAGACACCGAATCCTTTTTCATCATGCTGAACCAGAACCTTCCAACGCAAGCCGGCGAACTTATTCTTTCCATGCCGTTTTCCATTACTTCGGCCGAAACCGATATGTACGGCAGGGCGAAACTGAGCGCACTAATCAACCTGCTGATACAGTCATCCATACAATCGGCCGACCGGCTTGGATTTGGCTACATCGATTTCCGTCCGCAAAAACTCTTCTGGGTATTAAGCCGCTTCTCGGTTGAAATCGCCGGCCCGCTGCGATGGATGCAAACAGGAGAGGTGGAGACATGGCCAAAGGACATAGATAAACTGCTCTATATCCGTGATTTTATCGTTCGCGACAATCGTGAACACACCCTTGCGAAGGCAACATCGGGCTGGCTGACGGTGGATATGGAGACAAAACGCAGCAAACTGATCGATCTGGAGGATCCTTCGCTGTTTTTCCGGCTGAAAGACCGGCATGCACTAACGGACAGGCCGGAGAAACTGGGTCCGGTAATGGGTGAAGCTGTATCTGTGCTAAAGGTTTCCTACTTCGACCTAGACATCAACCAGCATGTAACTACTACCAGGTATTTTGACTGGATGATGGACACATTTTCACATGAATTTCACCGAAGTCGATATCCGAAAACGGCCTCTATAAATTTCCTGAAGGAGATCAGACCCGGAGAAACGATAGAAATATTCCGTTGCGAAACATCGGAAAATAATTTTGCGTTTGAGGGGTTAAGCAAGAGCCGGAACCTGACCGCATTCCGTGGCCGGATAACCTTCTGAAGGAAAAAAAAGGATAAAATTACAAAGCCGATTTGTTTGAGGCGGCAATACGTTTCTTGCGCCTTCCCGAATAGATCAGATATCCTACGAAAATTATCCCAAGTCCCAGCATGGCATAGGAAAGCTCGTGGTAATAAAGTTCCAGCGTTTCCTTCTGGGAATAGAGGAAATAGCCCATTGCAGCAAGTACCACGTTCCAGATTCCGGCACCGAGGAAGGTATAGAGGATAAAATCGCGGATCGGCATACGTGCTAGTCCGGCAGGGATAGAGATCAGCTGACGCACACCCGGAACAAGCCGGCCAATAAATGTGGAGCTTTTCCCGTGTTTAACAAAATAACTCTCGGCATGCTGAATTTTTTCCGGTGTGATGAGGAGCAGTCGGGCCAGACGCGTATCGGCAAAAGCATAAACAAGTTTACGGCCAAGGGAAAGGGAGATATAATAATTAACCAGTGATCCGATAAGTGCCCCAACAGTACCTGTGATTACAACCATAAAAATATTCAGATCGCCCTGAGCAGCTTTCCAGGCTGCAGGCGGAATAACGACTTCCGAAGGAAAAGGAATGAACGAGCCCTCGATAGCCATAAGCAGCATAATGGTCAGATAGTTGATGTTGGCCATGTACCAGTCGATGACCGAATGCAGTGATTCAAGCATATCTACAGTTTTTTGAGCAGCAAAGGTACAGCAATTCGGGATATGTCCGGCACAAAGCCCGTCGGAAGCAATACTCCGGGTGAAAAGAAAAAGGAATTCCTCCAGTCCCGGCGTAACGGACAGAAATCTTCATAAAAAAATCGCTGAGAACATGCTATAAAACGATCAGGCTGTCCGGATATGAGTGCATGTTGCACTCACCTCTTTAACAAACTCTCTGGAAATCAGTCGTTGCTGTACTGGTACCGGAAGAATCATCCGCAGAAAAAGTAATAAATGGCTGGCGAACCCGGGGATGATGTAAAAGCGGTTTTTAAGCATTCCGTCTACCGCACACCGTGCAACTTTATCTGCACTGATTTGAGTCCAGCGGCCAATCCGGCCGTGTGACTTTATTCGCAAGCCCGTACTACTGTTTGTCTGGACTCCGTTGGGAAATACGACAGAAATCCGCACTCCCCTGTGTTTAACCTCGCCGGATAGCGAACGGCTGAAACTGAGCACAAATGCCTTGCTTGCCGAATAAACACTCTTATATGGAATGAAAAAGAAAGCGGCCAGGCTGCTGACGTTGAGGATGTGAGAGGTCTCGTGTTTACAAAGCACCGGAAGGTAAAGTCGTGTTAAAACAACCAGGGCTCTGATATTCAACTGAATTCGTTCGTCGATATACTCTATCGACGACTCATCAAAATAGGAGGCTCCTGCAACTCCGGCATTATTGATCAGAATATTTACATCAAGTCCTGCTGACTGAGTTTCATTAAACAAGTGTATTGGGGAGTCCGGTTTGGTGAGGTCGGTTTCAAAGTATCTGGTTTTAATCCCATATCGCACTTCCAGATCCCTGGCGACGGCTTCCAGCTCCTGTCCGGGCAAAGAAACCAGAATCAGGTTCATACCCCGTTTGGCACATTCCCAGGCGATGGCCTTCCCTATTCCGGAGCTGGCTCCGGTAATCAGCGTATGGTTCATAGCTGTCAGGATTTAAATCTGCTTTTTAACCAATCAACCGTTACCGCTGCTCCCGTTTTAAAATCGACGGGATTATAGTTCAGCTTTGAAGCTGCTTTTTCACTCGAAACGCACCAATGGTGGTTGTATTTCCGGACGAGAGCAGGTGTGATAAGCGGTGGTTTCCCTGTAATGGCCGTTATCAGCATCATTCCATATGCGGCCATTTCCGCAATTGGTACCGGAACATGAAACATTGTATACTTCAACCCGGCCACATCAGCAATCTGACGAAAAAACTCATCGTAGGTAAGATTTGATCCTCCAAGAATGTAGTGTTCTCCCGGAAGGCCATTCTCCATAGCACGGATATGACCGTCAACAACATCGTCTACAAAAACGTAGTTTCCAATGCTGCCGCCATTGCCGGGAATAACTCTCCATTTTCCGGCAATGTACTTTTGCATGATTCGGGTTATCCCATTGCTGTCGCTCAGTACCCCCGGGCCGTAAACACGTGTGGGAGAAACCGTTATCGCCTGAACTCCGGTCGCTGTAATTGCCTTGATGGAACTTTCCATAATAGCCTTTGAGCATTCATAATCAATGAAAAATTTCTCCGGGCGGGGGGTTTGTTCATCGCAGCAGCCAACATGATCCGATACTCCCAGTGCGCCGGCAGTAGAAGTAATTACAAACCGCTGAACACCGGCATAAATTCCGGCTCGGAAAACATTCATCGTACCTTCCATATTCAAGCGGTAGATCTGCATTCTATCCCTGTGCCAGACATTGGCGAATGCCGCTGTATGAAAAACGTTTGTACATCCGTTTACTGCTTTGGCCACGCTCCCGTAATCCAGAATATCTCCTTTGAATAAACGGATATCCGGATGCCTGAGAACTTTTGCTTTGGCATCATCCCTGTAAAGAGCATGAACCTCATATCCGCTTCGCGCAAGCTTCAGCGCAAGATGACTTCCGATAAAACCGGTTGCTCCGGTAACAAAAACCTTCATTTCCAAACGTTTTTAATAACCATTTCCGGATGTTTCCGAATTGAAAACCACTCATTGGATAAGGCCAGAATTACATGCGTAAAAACTGCAACCCAGATATTTCCGGTAAGAAAGGTCAGATAGCAAAGTACGATGCCCAGGGGAATGGCGCCGAGCATCTCGGTATGCCCTTTCGGATAATGTACCAGGGAATAAATCGCCGTGTTAAGCAAAACAGCAGGCCACAAACCCATAATGCCGAGTGAGGCAAAAAATAAAAACCCCCGGAAAAGAAATTCGTACGCCGTCAGATAGATGATCCAGCTGACGGCACTTTGAATCAGCAGACGAACGGACCAGTTCCATTCCCTGATCTGAGGATAGAATTTAAGGTTTGATGCTTTGGATGAATTAAAATAATTAATCGGGACAACCACTGCAGCGAGCAGCATTGTCCAGTAAAATGTCGCACTTCCCGGAAAATTCCATCCAAAATCGCCAATACTCTCCGCATCTATAAGACGAATAATCAGAAGTGGCAGAATCCCGAAAATCAATGCCCCCGTTAAACGCTGCATGAATATTTGCCGGGGCTTCCCCATTTCGAGTCCGAGAACTCTTGCAGAAAAACCCGGTGAAACAATCGCGAAATACGCAACCGATCCGAAGGCTGTAACTGCGAAAGCGAAAAAAAACAGAGCCAATTCCATGCTTTCAGAAAAAGGTTTGATGGCGGAAAATCAGCACAGGTAAGCGTATTAATATATAAATATACAAAAAAATACGATGTATTGAAACGCTACTCCTCAAATTGTAGAAAGCACTGAAAAGACCCAATAAGAAATGCTTACAATACTTAACTTATTTATTAAAAGGGATTTGATTTCCGGGAATTCCTGCAAAAAAAATCAATCAAATATTGACTTTGCAGAAAAAAGTCGTATATTTGTCAAAATTTGTCATGACATCTATGGACAATAAATTAGAATTGGGTACTTTATTTCGTTCGAGAAGAGAAGAGAAAGGGCTGCTGGTCCGTCAGGTTGCCGCGGTCACGGAAGTTGACCAGGCAATAATAAGCCGGATTGAGAACGGGGATCGTCTTCCGACCAGGGATCAGGCGCAAAAGCTTGCCGCATTGTACGATCTGGACATCAAAGAAATTCTCACGTTCTGGCTGGCTGAAAAAATAATAAGAGAATACGGCGATGAGCCCTTCTCTCCCGATGCCTTCCGGCAGGCATCCAACGAACTGCAATTCCGGATAACGAAGAAAGATCCCGATAATTCATAAATCCATCCTTTATACTAATTAACCCTTAATTCTAAAACGTTATGGCTAAAGACAAAGTTTACAATCTGATCATTCTGGATGAAAGCGGTTCCATGGAATCAATCAAAAACACCACCATCAGTGGCTTTAATGAACTGGTTCAAACCATTCAGGGTATTGAAAAGCAGTATCCGGAGCAGAAACACTTCATCTCCTTTGTTACCTTCAACGGGTTTGGGATAAAAACCCATCTGGACAAACAGTCTGTTTCCACCCTTGCACCAATGGACAAAAACTCCTACAATCCAAATTCCTCGACACCGCTATACGATGCCATTGGAATGAGTGTTCTTAAGCTGAAGGTTGACCTTGGCGGGATGGAAAACACCAGCGTACTGGTAACGATTTTAACGGACGGGGAAGAGAATGCCTCCAAAGAGTTTAACGGCTCTCAGATTAAAAAGATCATTGACGAACAAAAACGTGCCGGCTGGACCTTTACATACATTGGTGCCAATCAGGATGTGGAACAGGAAGCAATGAAAATTTCGATCACGAACACCATGAAATTTGAAGCAAACGATTCAGATATGCATGCGATGTTTTCAAAAGAACAAGCGGCCCGGCATAAGTTCAGCGAAAAAATCAGGTCCAATCAGGACCGGAAGGAGGATTTTTACAAGTAATACTGCAACAATCCTCATGTAAAAATGCCGGATGAAATTCAGATTGTAAAAACGAATCCCCGGCCAGCGACAGGCCGGGGATTTTATAACAATGCGAATGAAAAAATCTGTAAACGGGTACAAATTTGGTGCATAAAAAAATAGAACGCCTGTAATATATTGTCTTACAGGCGTTTATTCAGATGATTTGTAGCCCCGACAGGAATCGAACCTGTATTTAAAGTTTAGGAAACTTCCGTTCTATCCGTTGAACTACAGGGCCATGGGAAACGGGCTGCAAAAATAAACAATATTTGGAATCCATGCAAGCACTTACTTTCCGAATCGATTTTAAAATTAGGACAGTAAAATTGGTTTTTCCACCCGCTTTGTGCAACAATCCCTATTTTTGCCAGTACGTTTTTAGCCATCATCGTTATGAAAAAGGTTTTGACCCTATTATTGATCCTGTTAGCTGCCGGCGCTCAGGCACAGTTCGAAAAGTACTTCTACAACAAAACCCTGCGCATCGATTACATGCATGCCGGTACTGCGGACACCGATGTATATGCCCTGGAAGAACTCATGGAAGAACCTTACTGGGGAGGATCAAAAACGACGCTGATTTGTCCGTTCGACTACGGGAACTATAAATTTACCGTAACCAGCCGTGAAGACGGAACTTTAATCTTCTCCAAAGGCTATTCGAGCCTCTTCTCGGAATGGCAGACTACGGCAGAGGCCCGCACAACGCGCAAAGCCTTCCCCGAAAATGTAATCATGCCGTATCCGCGTAAACCGGTGACGGTAGATTTTTTTAAACGCCTCCGCGACGGCAACTGGGAAAAACAGTTTACTCTCGACATAGATCCTGCCAGCTATTTCATCCGCAAAGAACGAAAACTCGAATTTCCCTCTTTCGACGTTCACGCTTCCGGCAAACCCGATAAATGCCTTGACATCGTAATGATTCCCGAAGGCTATACAAGTGCTGAAATGGGCAAATTCCGCGAGGACTGCAACCGCCTGGCTGCCTTTCTGCTCAAATGTGAACCCTTCAGCGAATATGCCGGCAATATCAATATCCGCGGAGTAGAAGCCGTTTCAGCGGAAAGCGGAGCCGACATACCCGGAAAGGATATCTGGAAGAAAACGGTATTAAACAGCAATTTCTACACCTTCGATATCGAACGTTACCTAACCACCACCGACATGCGCAGCGTGCGCGATGCAGCTGCCAACGTACCGTACGACCACATCTGCATCATTGCCAATTCACAGGTCTACGGAGGCGGTGGAATTTACAACCACTACGCCTTGTTTACCAGCGACAACCCGTTCGCCGATTACGTGTTTGTTCACGAATTCGGGCACAGCTTTGCCGGGTTGGGCGATGAGTACTACAACTCTTCCGTGGCCTATGAAGATTTCTACAACCTGAACATCGAACCCTGGGAGCCCAACCTCACCACACTCGTTGATTTTAACCGGAAGTGGAAGGATATGGTTCCGGAAGGTACTCCCATCCCAACGCCCGAAAAGGATAAAAACAGACATCCGCTGGGAGCCTTTGAAGGAGGCGGATATATGACCCACGGCATTTACCGACCTTCCCACGACTGCACGATGAAGTCACTGACATACAACAACTTTTGTCCGGTATGCAAAAAGGCCTTACTCGAAATGCTGGAGGCCCACATCCGGTAACTTCTGTCAACAGCGTCGTCTGCAAACGCAGATAGTTTTTCCGCATCAACCAATAAATCCATGAACCAATCCGACAACACGACTTCAGACTCCCCCATAAAATCAATCTGTGTATTTTGCGGATCCTCCACCGGGTCGGATCCGGAATACACCCATGCCGCCCGCGCACTGGGAGCGCTGATGGGGAAAAAAGGAATTACGCTGGTTTACGGTGGAAGCAACATCGGTCTGATGCGCTCCATCGCCGATGCTTGTCTGCAGGAAGGTGGCCGGGTGATCGGAGTCATGCCTAAAGGATTAATTGAAAAAGAAGTCGCTTATACTGTCCTGAAAGAATTTCATGTGGTTGACACAATGAGCATCCGGAAGGAAAAAATGGCTCAGCTTGCAGATGCTTTCATCGCTATGCCCGGGGGAATCGGCACCCTGGATGAAATTTTTGAAGTGATGTCGTGGAATCAGCTCGAAATCATCGATAAACCCATTGCACTGCTGAATACCAAAGGTTACTACACCCATCTTGTACAGTTCCTCGACTATACGGTTTCGCAAAAATTCGTCCGGCCCGAACACCGGGGCAATCTGCTCGTAAACGAAGATCCGGAAGCCCTTATCGGTGCATTGCTCTCCTTCAGGCAGCAGAAAGTCAGCA
Source organism: Bacteroidales bacterium (assembly GCA_022837485.1). Classification (GTDB taxonomy): domain Bacteria; phylum Bacteroidota; class Bacteroidia; order Bacteroidales; family Lentimicrobiaceae; genus Lentimicrobium. The sequence goes on along the minus strand of JALHHH010000008.1, from coordinate 5,101 downwards.
GCAAATGGATAGACGACCTGAAAGCCGATACTGCAGGAATGATGAAATAAACCGAATATAAGAGGTATCCCTATAGTCAGAAAGTCGGTTACCCATCAATCTTTTTTAATAAAAGCACTTACCGGATATCATTTTTATTAATGAATGTTGCGATGGCGTTTACATCCTGGTCGAGCATGCAGCGAAAATGACCTTTGGGGCATTTCGGATGGCCGATTTTGCTGCATGGCCGGCAAGGCAGCCCTTTCACTTCCGCGATCATGGAAGGCACATCTGCTGACAGATACGGATACATCCCGAACTCCGGAACCGTATTACCCCAAACCGATACCATGGGTTTCTGAAATGCTGCAGCAATGTGCATCAGACCGGTATCGTTTGAAACAACATTCTTTGCTTTACGTACCAGTGACGCCGACTGCATAAGATTATACTTACCGCAGGCATTATAAACGGTAAGACCGGGAGTGTTTTCTACCTCCCCGGCTCGTTCACGGTCTTCGGGCCCTCCCAGCAGCACCACTGGACTATTTAAAAGGCGGCAAATATCGATAATTCGTTCCGCCGGCAGGATTTTGGTATTATGCCGCCCTCCGGTGACAAAGGCAGTGTATCCTTTTCTGAAAGTCTCCGGCAGTTCCGAAACGGGTACTTCCTCTGCCGGCGGGATAAAGAAATCGAGTCCCAGTCCGTCGCTGACAACGCCAAGCTTTGCTACTGCCTGCATGTAGCGGTCGACAATATGCACCTGGGGCAGGCGGTTGATTTTAAAATTTACAAGCAGCCACTTGCAGGCATTCAGTTTCCGGAAGCTGCTGAAAGGCCGCCAAAGGTTAAGGAGCGTAAACCACGACCGGAGGTTTCGGTGCAAATCAATGATCCGGTCATACTTTTGCTCCTTCAGCAGCGGAAATACCTCGCGGATGCTGCCGCTGAAGGAAATAACACGATCGATGTAAGGATTCGACTCAGGAATGCGGGCATAGGCATCACGGGTGAGGTAGTGTATTTCCGCATCGGGAAGTTGCGACTTCAGGCAGCGCACCACCGGGGTGGTAAGCACAATATCGCCAATGGAACTGAAACGTATGATCAGAATCTTCACCGCCATGAATACAATTGGATAGCTTCCGCAAATGTAAGAAAATGTGCCTTGCCCCTGTTGAAATCGCAACAGTGTCTGCCGAAAAGGTAAATCTTCTTTCAGCTTATAAAATCTATTGGTATTTGAACTCAGTTGGAATGCGGTATCTTTGCCCAATGAAACTGATTGATACCCATACCCACCTGTATCTTGAAGAGTTTGAACCGGATCGTGCGGAGATGATCGGCAGGGCAGTGGATGCCGGCGTTGGCATTATGATGCTTCCCAACATCGACAGCAGCTCTCTGGAACCTATGCTGAAGCTGGCCGGAGAATTCCCCGGCCACTGCTTCCCGATGATCGGTCTGCATCCCACTTCCGTAAAGGAAAATTACCGGGAAGAACTATCGCTTGTTGAAAAAATGCTACAGGCGAAAAACTTCTACGGTGTAGGGGAATGCGGCATCGACCTGTACTGGGATAAGACCTTTGCCCGGGAGCAGGAATACGTCTTCAGGCATCACATCGAACTGGCGGCGGGCAGCGGTCTTCCACTGGTAATACACATACGGGAATCGTTCAATGAGGTGATACGGATACTTAAGGATGTAAATAATCCGCACTTAAAAGGGATTTTTCATTGCTTCTCGGGAAGTGTGGAACAGGCAAAACAGGCAACCGGACTGGGTTTCAGTTTGGGACTTGGGGGTGTTATTACCTTTAAAAACAATAAAATGCAGGAGACGCTGAAGCACATCGGCCTCGAACATCTTGTTCTGGAAACGGATGCGCCTTTTCTTGCGCCCGTACCTTACAGGGGGAAGCGGAACGAGCCTGCATACATACCGCTGATCGCTGAGAAAGTGGCAGAAATAACGGGTATAGGGGTGGAAGAAATCGCAGAGGCAACCAGCGCAAATGCGATGCGGCTCTTTTTTCCTGAAGGTAAGGCATATAAAACCGAGAACTAAAAAGAACCAATCGGAAAAACTATATCTTCACTGCTACCATAAACATAACAGCATGGAATCGAACATATTGGTAATCTATACCGGCGGAACGATAGGAATGATCCAGGATCCGGTAAGCGGGGCTTTAACGCCGTTCAACTTTGATGCATTGTACAAGCACATACCGGTATTGCAGAATTTTAACTGCAAAATTGATACCTATTGTTTTGAGCCTTTGATTGACTCATCCAACATGAACCCCATGTTTTGGGTAAAACTGGCCGGAATAATTGAAGAAAACTACGAGAAATACGACGGATTTGTAGTACTGCACGGTACCGATACCATGGCTTACTCGGCATCAATGCTGAGTTTCATGCTTGAGAATCTGAACAAACCGGTAGTCTTCACGGGATCGCAATTGCCCATGGGTGTGCTCAGGACCGACGGAAGGGAGAACTTCATCAATGCCATTGAAATAGCGGCAGCCAAAACCGATGACACCCCGGTAGTTCCGGAAGTGAGCATTTGTTTTGAAAACCGCCTGATGCGCGGGAACCGCACCAATAAGTTCAATGCCGAAAACTTCAATGCCTTTTTGAGTGGTAATTATCCGTTGCTGGCGCAGGTTGGGGTGCATATACGGTACAACCATCAGCACATATTGAAGCCGAATTTCAAAAAGCTGAAAGTTCATAAAAATCTGGATCCGGGCGTGGCGATACTGAAACTGTTTCCCGGCATCACGGAAGCTGTGGTGAACAGCATAATGACGATTCCGGGCTTAAAAGCGCTGATTCTGGAAACTTACGGAGCCGGCAACGCTCCAACCGATCCCTGGTTTTTGCAGGCTCTTTCGAGGGGTATAAAGAGCGGGATAACTATTTTTAACGTAACCCAGTGTAAGGGCGGATCGGTGGAGATGGGCAAGTACGAAACCAGCGTGCAGCTGGGAGGGATTGGTGTTGTAGGAGGTTTCGACATCACCACGGAATCGGCAATAGCAAAAACGATGTATTTGCTGGGACAGGGCCACACGGGTCTTACGTTTGAACGATTGTTGCAAACCCCTTTGCGCGGGGAGCTTACGATTGAATAGGGAATTGCAGAACCATAAACAGGCCTGTCCGATTTAGAATCGTTCTAAATTGCTAAGGTGCTGATTATGGGAACAATGATTTAGGGTAAAAGATTAAAAAAAGTCTATTAAAACCAATCTTTTACAATTTTTTGTATTTTAGCGCCCTGAATCAGGATAACAGGCGGCGAAATGCGCCGTTTCCGGAGAGATGGCCGAGTGGTCGAAGGCGCACGCCTGGAAAGTGTGTATACGCCAAAAGCGTATCATGGGTTCGAATCCCATTCTCTCCGCCAGTGAAGGAAAAATGCCCAGTTGCACAATAAACGGAAACAAAAACAAGTTCACTTAAATCAAAATCAATAACAATTAACTATGAAAAAATTAATTGCGTTTTTGACGGTAGCAGGAATGCTCACTTTTGGAGTAACCAGCGTTGTTATGGCTCAGGATACCGAAGCAGCCCAGACGGAGCAGGTTGCCGACACCGCGGTACAGCAGGAAGCTGCTCAGCCGGTTCAGGAAACACTGGTTGAGGAGGCAGAAGCGCCCCAGTCATTCCACCAGGTACTTAAAGGTAAATTCATCGAAGGTGGTGCAGGCTGGATGTTCCCCATTCTGTTTGTACTCATCCTTGGTCTCGGTTTGGTTATCGAAAGGATTATTTATCTGAACCTTTCCACTACCAATACGCAGAAACTTCTGAATAAAGTAGAAACAGCGCTTGAAACAGAAGGCGTTGCTGCTGCAAAAGAAATTTGCAAGAATACCCGTGGACCTGTGGCCAGCATTTTCTTCCAGGGACTTGACCGTCATTCAGAGGGTCTTGAAATGGTGGAAAAATCGATTGTTTCTTACGGCGGTGTTATGATGTCGCGCCTTGAAAACAATCTTTCATGGATTTCACTGTTCATCGCACTGGCTCCCATGATGGGATTCCTTGGAACCGTTGTAGGTATGGTTCAGGCATTCGACGATATCGAAGCTGCAGGTGACATTTCTCCGACCGTAGTTGCCGGAGGTATGAAGGTTGCTCTTCTTACCACCATCTTCGGTCTTATCGTTGCCATTATCCTCCAGGTGTTCTACAACTATCTCCTTACCAAGGTTGAAGGTATTGTAAACTCAATGGAAGATGCCACTATCACTTTCATGGATATTCTCGTAAAGAATAAGAACACAAAATAATAAAGCAATTATGGATACAATGATCAACATCGGAATGATCGTGACCTACCTTTTGCTGGGTATCTCCATATTGCTGGCAGTTGTTTTCCCGCTGATTCAAACCTTCGGAAATCCAAAAGCTGCGAAAGGAGCCCTGATAGGAGTCGGAACGCTTATAGGAATCTTCCTGCTTTCCTACATCCTTTCCCCGGCAACAACGGGTCCGCTCTATGAAAAATTTGAAATAGGTCCCACTTTGTCGAAAATGATCGGCGCCGGACTCCTCTCATTCTATATCTTTCTGGGTATAGCTGTCCTCGCCATCATCTACACATCTGTTGGGAATCTGTTCCAGTCTGAAAAATAAATGGTTAAACCATGGCTAGAAAAATTCCACAATTAAATGCCGGCTCAATGGCGGATATCGCCTTCCTGCTTCTGATCTTCTGGCTGGTCACAACCACCATGGATACAGATACAGGTATCGTAAGGAGATTGCCCCCGCCACCCGATCCGACAGCTGAACCCCCCGATATCAAAGAACGAAACGTCTTCAATGTGCTTGTAAATAAAAGCGATCGACTCTTTGTTGAAGGTCGTCTCGGCGATATCAGAACCCTGCGCTCCGAAGCAAAGGAGTTCCTCGCCAACCCCTACGACAAACCCGATCTGCCCGAAAAGAAGTTTGAAGAAATCCCCGGACTTGGTCAATACCCCGTTTCCAGAGGTGTGATCTCGCTCAAAAACGACAGGGGAACATCGTACGATATGTATATCCAGGTTCAGAATGAACTCACCGCCGCAGTTAACGAACTTCGCGAT
>JALHHH010000085.1 GCA_022837485.1 Bacteroidales bacterium | reverse complement strand
ACGACATGGCAGTCAAAGGCCCGGCATTTAACTGCAGGTATCGATGTATTCCGGATCAGCAGCAGCGAAGTACTTCCGGTCAGGCTGATTATGAGTCTGAGAGCTGCCAGCCTCCTTACGGAAGAATACCCCCTGGCAGAAAAACACCTGAAGCGAATCAACGACAACCGCTGGATTCTCGAAACCGAAGTGTGCAGCTACGAAGGGGTGGGAAGGTTCGTTTCGGGACTGCTGAATGAAATGGAAAAAATTGAACCGGAAGAATTCCGGAACTTTATAGTGAAAAAAATAGAATCGGGCATTAAAATATTGGAAAAATAAAATATGTTCTGACAGAAGCTGTCAAAATCAGGGTTTTATTTTGTATCCTAATAAATACCCTGAGGAATGAACAGACTTGAATTTTTGAAACAGATTCTGGCGGCATTCGGCGGGCTTTGGCTTGCAGGAAAGAGTGTTGAGGCAAAACCACCGGAAAATCAGGAGCCGGTTTCTCTCGGCATAATGCCGGTAGCCGGTTACCGGTACTACGACGGAAAAAAGATTGAAAACAAAATAAGACCCGGGGACAAAACCCTGCTAAAACGCGAACCCGAAAACAAATACGACCGCGATGCCATAGCAATTTCTTATGATGGATCAGAAAGCAAAAGTAAACGCCAGCATCGCATACGTTAACGAAGAAGAAGAGGAAGAAGGAAGGGTTTGGGTGGAGGTGAGGCTTGCTAATTAAACAATATAAAATTATGTATGATATAGATTTATCAATTCTTGAAAAGATTCCGGAACCGAACCTAAAGGTAATTCTGGAAATTGAACCTTTAGCCCCTCTCTCAATGGTGAGTGAATTGCCTGGTTCATACTACAAATCATTGAAAAGTCCCGACAAAAAAATGCTGTGTGGACTTTTTGAGAACATCTTGGGATGGCACATTGATTTAGCTGACCGAAAAGCGATAATCAAAGAACTCTCCGCATTGAGGAAGAAACAGGCAAAAAAGAACCCTCAACTGGAGTTTGTCGACAAAACGAAAGGATCAACGTATAGCCCATTGTTAATGGATTACTTTGATATTGTATTGCCAGTGATACCTGCACTTGGTTTTTTTGACGATCTGTGGAGTAAAGCCTACAGAAGGGCTGATGCAATTGTTCATCCCAAGGGAACATTTAATATTAGCTACGACCTGATTCCTTTAAAACGAGAATTAAAAAGAAATGAGAAGAATCCCAAACAAATTGACGATTCTTCTCTTGAAAAATTCTTTAAGGAAAACATTACGCGTTTTCCGCAATACTACTCAACTCCCACAACAAGGGAATATGTTTTTGCAAAAGGAAAATACGAAATACAGATTGTGATTGACCATGGACTATTTAATCTTTTGAAAGAACAGTTATCATCTGAAAACATGGGATATTTAGGAACAAGTGAAGGTTGGATTGACCTAAAAATACGCGAATTATGATTGCGATTCATCCTTATATCAGATACGCACAAGCTTTGATCATGAGTGAAAATGATCTAAATAGTTGCGAAGAAATTATATCAGAGCAGATAGTTTTAGAAATAGAGAAAGGTCTTAATTCGTTTCGACTTCAACCGGTCCAAGCAATTGAAGGGAAAGACAAAGTAAAATTTGATTTCACTAAGATTGAAAAAGGTGATCCCAAACAAGGTTTATTTTTGGCACCAAATGTAATTTCGAAGGATAAATTTTCTAGGTTCATTTGGAAAGAAGGGAATACCTTGTTAACAGCACTAAAAAAAGACACCATAAATAAGTTGGATGATATTTCAATGTCTGTTGCCCCAGTTGCAGGTGAATACCTTAGCTTTTCTATACAAGGAAATATTGGCAGAGGTAACCCTAAAGTGTCAATTTATGAACAAGGATTAAGTGCTGTAACAACCCTAACTCCCTATAAACCCTGCCTTCAATACAGGATAGATAAAAGGGGAATGCCCGAAATGTTCAACGTTTGCTTTATTCCTGATTTACCAATTGAAGAATTAATAGGGTTTATCAGATTCTTCAAATTGATGCTAAAAACAGAAACAGCAAGTGATTTGATGTATGGAAATGTTGTTTCGACTAAAACAGGAAAAGGCGATGCTGAAAAAATCACTTACGAAGCAAAAAGACCTTTGATTTATAGAGGAAACTTCCCAAACCCACCACGGAGTAGCGCATTGGGAAGCATTGCATTACTCGGAACCATTGGTGAATTTGTCAAAGAATCAAAATATTCTGAACAGGCTAAGCATATACTTGAGAGTTTAAAAGAAACGACCATGTACATAGTCAAGTATGGAGGCGCATCAACGTTTACTTTTAATCATCATGTAATTGATTTAGCTAAAGAAGGTAAACTAAAAGCAATTATAGACAGCCTTTACTATTCCAAGCTCTATAACCAAGATCGAAGATCAAGTTCAAATAGTGAATACCAAAAATTCGATTTGTTCACAAGTCGCTTCCTTCAATTATTTAATCATGCAGCATTTAAGGATTTTCTGGCTTTTCGAGCAGAATATCCAAACCCAGTAACAATATTGTTTAACACATACTTTATAAAAATGGAACAAATACATCCAACAATTGTATCGTCAGCTCGTGCATTAGGGAAATGGCTCAATAAAGTTGCCTATTTCACAGCTAAAGCTGAGATTAAAGCTGGCACTCCAAACTATTGGGAGGAGCTCCGAAGAGTAAAATCAAAAGTCTTGATTGAGTTAGAAAGTTCAACTTTCTCGGCCAAATCAGGCGATGCACTAATTGCGCAAGCAGTAACACGAGCGGGTCGATTAACGGGTCTTGATGCCCCCGAAGCAGCCGCCTTATTCATGGAAAAGACAGCAAGTGGTGAGTTACCTCTTGAAAATGCAAAGAATCTACTTATTGCTTTCTCTCGTTTGATCAACAAAGCAGAGAAGCAAGAAGTGCCAGTTGAGTTTAGCAACGATGATTCTGATGAAATTGAAACAGATGACCACAGTGAAGAATAATTAAACCAATAAAATACAAATACAATGGAAATTAAAGGAATTTTAGTTACAGCTCTTGCCCCGTTCGAGAACCATATTGCAAACGGTGGCGAAAAATTGTTAGGCAACGCGTCTTCAATAAAAAGAAGGCCAGACGCAAATGCAGCGTCATGTTATATTTTCAGCAATTGATCGAATAAATACAACCGACCCTGCTAAAGGAGAAACTTATGTTTCAAATGGAGATGGTATCAGCAACTTAATCGAAAAGGACTTGCGTGCCGATATGGGTGGTTTTATGCATCCGTCAAAGGGCGACTACTCAGGAAGAAGGACGGCTCCATTATCTGTAACACCTGCTGTTGCTGTTGGAGTAAGCGAAGTTGGCAGAGATTTACTTGTTCGGATTCGCTTCGATCAATCTGAGGACGCAAAGGATCAGGCATTGGCTACAAAAGAATTTAGCGAATACGATTTGATGCACATGAATTTCTTTTTGGATATTAGTGCTTTGAGTATCTCCAAAGCCTTTAAATACGAAAAGAGTTTCAATCTTGGAACCAAGTATTTCAAGCATGCTGGAGATGACGAACGGAAACGTCGCGCGCGGCTTTACTTGGAAGCTACCAAATCGATGAACGACTATGCCAGCCAGGCCCGCAATGCGGTGAGTGGTGAGCCTCAAAAAGTTTTGATTGTTTTCGATACTGTTTTAAGTCGCAAAGCAAGCCGATATTTTGTTGCTGGCGAACAGGAACAGAAAAATATTTTAGAAGAATTAGAAGCCAGAGGCGCAAAGTATTTCATCGGCGATGACACAACAGATAAAAGTGTTTACACTGCCTATAAAGAAGCCTTGGCGTTTTTAGCTGCAAATCCACTTTATGATCCTGCAAAAGGTACAGAAGTAGTAACATTTGAACAAGCATTTGGAGGTGAATAACTTCAAGTATCCCATATTAGCAAAGCCTTCCGGCATTACCCTTGAGCAACATACTCAAGCAGTAGTGTCGGAAGGAAAGCTATTGTTGGAACAATCGCCTTTCGTTGTTCAGAAATACCAAGAACGCATTGGGAAAAGTTTAGCGATTCGTTTGGAACGGGTGTGCCAATATCATGATTTGGGAAAGACAACTCACAAATGGCAAATTGCGTGTCAGAAAGATTACGACACTTTTCTTCAATGGCAATCTCAACATGGCGGGACTTTCAAAGAATATTCAAAAACGGAAAATGCAGGCAAGAATATTCGTAAGGCAGGAGTTCGACACGAAATTCAATCGTTGCGAATGGTTGAGAAGAAAAAATTGCCGTTACCACAACTGGCAGCAATTGCTGCACATCATGGCAAATTGGGAAACAACTTTGAAGAGCGTTGGACTAAAGAAGATGCTTCGAACCTTTGGGGTATCTTTAAAAAGGAAAGTAATCGGGTAATTGAGCAATACTCGTTGGAACAAAGTGCAAAAACACAGTATGAATTTGCAGGACCACGAGGTTTGCTTCAATTGGTTGACCACAGAGCTAGTGCGTACGAAGAAGGAGAATCCGTACCTTCCTTTACTCAATTTAACTATCAATTTCCTCACAAAGAGAAAAGAGGCGTTCAAAGACTTATTGAGCAACATTGGAAGAATGATCTATTACTTGTCCGCGCTCCAACAGGAGCGGGAAAAACCGATGCGTCACTACTATGGGCGCAATTACAAATTGAAAACAAGCTTGCAGACCGTTTGGTTATAGCCATGCCAACTCGTTTTACATCGAATGCTTTGGCAATTAATGTTGCCGAAAGCTTATCCGATACTGGACTTTACCATTCGAGTGCTTGGTCTGCTAAGTTTCAGGAACAAGTTGATGCTGGAATATTAGAAAAACGTGAAGCAGAGAAAATTCACGAATTTGCAAGACTTCTTCAGACTCCAATAACTGTTTGTACCATTGACCATCTTTTGATGGCCTTGACATTGACAAGGGAAGACCATCATTTGATTGCGTTCAATATGGCCAATTCATGTTTGGTTATTGACGAAGCCGATTTCTACGATGATTTTACACAAGCAAATATTCTTGTTTTACTCGAAATCCTAAAATACTGGAATGTCCCAATTCTATTAATGAGTGCTTCATTACCTGAATCGGTTTTGCCTTCTTATCAAAATCTTGGTTTTAATATCGACAAGATTATTGAAGACACTTCGGATAATTCGAGAGATCGGTTTGAAATAAAATCAATCAAAAAATATACTGATTTAGAAGAGATCAGTGATTTACTTGATTTATGTGTTGAGAAAGGGACTGCAATAGTTTATGCAAACACAGTAGATAAGGCAGTGATGATTTATGATTGGTTTAAAAAGAGAAATGCAAATCCGATTCTATACCACAGTCGATTCACTGAACCTCACAAAAAGGATAAAGAAAAAGAGTTAATAAAAGCTTTAGGAAGAACAGCATGGGATAATAACAGTGCACAAGGGATAGCCATTCTTACCCAGATCGGCGAAATGAGTATCAATATCAGTGCCGACATTATGATTTCGGAATTGTGCCCGATTGACCGGTTGACCCAACGAGCAGGTCGTCTGTGCCGTTTCGACAAAACAAAAGTTGGAGAATTGTATTTGTTAGTGCCACAAAAAAACGATCTGGTTTATCCTGCGCCTTACGGTGAATACGATCGAAAGATTAAAGCTTGGACACCATGCGCAGCGTTTGTAAAAACATCGGAAATTCTCGATACCATAAGCTATAGTGCCGAAAGACTTGTAAGTCTATTAAATCATGTTTATGCAGAACAAGACTCTTTTTCTCCAAAAGCAATTAACAATGCTAAAAACTTGAAAGAATATTTTTCTTGGAACTGGTTGATTAATCCAAAGCAAGTCACTGCAACAGATGATACAGATGCGAACTTCTGGAAAAGTAGAAATATTGCGCCACAGGATACTGTATTTGTTGAAAAACCAACTTCAAAATTTTTTTACAACTATTTTGGTTTCCAAAATTGGAAACTTAATCACTCATTGGAACTACCAGTCTTCATAATTGAAAAATTTAAAAAGTTACACATGATAGACATTGAAAAAATATGGATTAGAGAAGAGGAGGAACTCATTTATGTATTTCGTGAAGGTTTTTATGATAATGAAAAGGGCCCATTCTTAATATATGATAATTGTATTATCTAAACTTTGCCCTCATGCACCCCTACCTCCCCCAACTGCTGTCCGATATCGAAGTGCTGATCAACGATCCGCCTCTGCACTTGGATTTTGAAGTTCGCCGGCGCCCGAAAAAAATGCCGGAAATGGCGGAACTGCAGTTTACTGCCTCTACTACCCTCGAAACATTGACGGGAATAGCCGTTGAATCCATACCCGGAATTATGGCGCTTTCGGAAGAAGACTGCCATTTGCTGGCGGAGGCATTCAAAAGGCTGCTGGCGACTCTGAACTTTGAAATAATGGATATGCACGACGATTTTCCCGACGATGCCTATATCCGTCAGATAGTTCATCACTGGAACGATACGGTTCAGTATCAGCCCTTAACCGGTTATGAAATGGAATGGTGCACCGGCGATGAGGAAACCTGTCCTTACGGAAAAGGTTGCATGTTTTGCGGTAAACAGGAAAATAAAGCCGAAATGACAGGTCTTGCCCCTGGTGTCTGGGGTTTCTTTCACGACGACGGCACCCGCATTGACCCGCTGATGCTCCACATCCCCGGCTTGTGCCTTGATTGCATGCTTTACCTGGACGATGACGAGGTAGGCAACGTCCTGTGCACACTGACACGTGCAGAGTATCGTGAAGGTGAAGAATTCAGGTGCTATAATTTCATGGCCAAAGGCAATCGGCAAAACAGATTTCCAATATGAGAGTAACCGGTACCCACTTTAATTACTTTATGATCTGCCACCGCAAACTCTGGCTTTTTGCGAACGGAATTCAAATGGAGCACGTTTCGGAATTGGTGGAAATGGGAAAACTGATACACGAAACCAGCTATCCCGGTCGCAGTTCAAAATTTGAGGAAGTGGAGATCGGCGGAATAAAAATAGACTACTACGATGCAAAAAGCAGGGTAATTCACGAAATAAAAAAATCGGACAAGATCGAAAAAGCCCACGAAATGCAACTCAAATACTACATCTGGGTCCTGGAACAGTACGGCATCGGTGGCGTAAGCGGAGTGCTGGAATATCCTCGTCTGAGAAAAACGGAACAGGTTTACCTGAGCAATCCCGACCGGGAGGAAATACCTGCAATGATAAGCGATATAGAAGCAATCGTCCTGAGCGATCAATGTCCTGAAAAAGTTGAAATGAAAATGTGCAAAAACTGTTCTTACTATGATTTTTGCTGGTCAACGGAGGCGGATCTTTAGCATATGTTTTATCAAAAAATAATCAAGCATGCATTATATGCCTGTTGAATATCGTGAATTAACAGAGAAAATAATCGGAGCAGCCTATGAAGTCCACAACATCCTCGGACCTGGTTTTGCTGAAAGGGTATACAGAAATGCCCTGATAACAGAATTAAAAATACTGGGAATTTCAGCAAAACCGGAGTACGGGGTAACAGTATACTACAAAAACGAAAAAGTTGGAGAATTCAGCTGCGACATTATGGCTGAAGACGCACTTATAATTGAAATCAAAGCCGTTGAAAACATAGAACCCTGGCATGAAGTACAATTGGTAAACTACCTGAATGCAACAAAAACCGAAAACGGACTACTCATCAATTTCGGAAGATCCGTCTCGGTCAAAAGAAAATTCAGAAAGTATAAACCCAAAGAAATAAAAAATGAATAAAACTCCCAGCATCTTCCCATTCCCAGCCGGATACAGGAATTCAATCCAGGCGAAAAAACGTATAAATGTATTTATTATGGCTTTAAAAAGCTATCCCTAAAAAATCCCTGTGCTGTAAAACCTGTAAATCCTGTAAATCCTGTCTCAAACAAAAAAACCTGTAAATCCTGTAAATCCTGTCTCAAACAAAAAAATCCTGTAAATCCTGCAAATCCTGTCTCAAACAAAAAAAAACTGTAAATCCTGTAAATCCTGTCTCAAACAAAAAAAAACTGTAAATCCTGCAAATCCTGTCTCAAACAAATAAATCCTGTAAATCCTGTAAATCCTGTCTCAAACAAAAAAAACCCTGTAAATCCTGTAAATCCTGTCTCAAACAAATAAATCCTGTAAATCCTGTCTCAAACAAATAAACCCTGTAAATCCTGTAAATCCTGTCTCAAACAAAAAAAACCCTGTAAATCCTGTAAATCCTGTCTCAAACAAATAAATCCTGTAAATCCTGTAAATCCTGTCTCAAACAAAAAAAATCCTGTAAATCCTGTATGAAGAAATCCTATTACCTCTTCAACCCCGGCCGTTTGTCAAGAAAAGACAATACCTTAAAATTTGTACCTGTCGGCGAAGATGGGCTGGATGGTCCGCCACGCTATCTTCCCGTTGAAAACGTAGAAGAATTTTACACATTTGGTTCTCTTGAGGCCAACAGCAGCCTGTACAATTTTCTGGGCAAGCATGGCATCAGCGTACATTTTTTCGATTACTACGAAAACTACACCGGTTCATTTATGCCGCGCGAAGGGCTTTTGAGCGGGAGAATGATTCTGAAGCAGGCTGAGGTTTATTCGAACCCGGCGGCACGCATGGAAATAGCGCGAAAATTTGTTACCGGCGCAACGTACAACATGGTTAAGAATCTGAAATACTACCATAACCGTGGCAAAGATCTGGAAGAAATCATCCATTCGATGGAACATTTAAGCACATCCATTGGTAAATGTCTCCGGATTGACGAACTGATGGGAATTGAGGGTAACATCAGACAATATTATTATGAAGCTTTCAATCTGGTAATCAGCCATTTTGAGATGGGCAAGCGGACGAAGCAGCCGCCTCAGAACGAGGTAAATGCATTAATATCGTTTGGAAATATGATGTGTTATTCGCAGTGTTTAAGGGCAATACATCAGACACAGCTCAATCCGACCATCAGTTATCTTCATTCGCCTGGAGAAAGGCGCTACAGTCTGGCACTGGACCTGGCAGAAATATTCAAACCGCTTCTGGTTGACCGTACCATTTTTAAAGTGTTGAATAAAAGGGAGATACAGTCAAGCGATTTTGAACAGAAGCTAAATCGCATACTATTAAACGAAAAAGGAAAGAAGACTTTTGTTGCATCCTTTGAAGAGAGGCTGAACGAAACGATACAGCACCGTGCATTGAAAAGGAGTGTGAGTTACCGGCATTTAATCAGGCTGGAGTGTTACAAACTGAGCAAACACATACTTGGAATTGAGGAATACAAACCATTTAAAGCCTGGTGGTAGAAAGGAGTAACGACCGTGTATGTAATATTGGTTTACGATATCGGGGAAAAGCGGGTTGGAAAAATGCTTAAATTGTGCCGTAAATACCTGAACTGGATACAAAACAGCGTATTTGAGGGAGAAATCAGTGAGGTTAAACTTGAAGAGTTGAGGTTAAAAGCGCGTGCATTGATGGACACGGAGAGCGACAGTTTAATTTTTTTCAAGTCGCGCGATAACAACTGGTTATATAAGGAAATTGTTGGAAAAGAGCGCAATAGTTTGGATAACATCCTATAAAAATCGTCGGTCACGGGTTTATGTTTGTTCGTTATCCAAATTTTAAGTAATTTTATCGATGGAAAGAAACGCAACCCTCTGATTTTCAAAATAGGGTAAAAGTAGTCGAACTCTGGTACAAAACCACTTATTGTTGACCGACGACTTTTACCAACAAAAAGTGCCTGGAAAGATTTTATAAAGAACTGATTTACAGTTATATTTTCATAGAATCGGAACGGCTATCAATCGCACCATCTTTGGAATTGAAACAGAGATATGGACACATTGAACGGCTATACATACGTAGACTATCAATCGCACCATCTTTGGAATTGAAACAAGATAGCTGATTTTTTCGTAGAGCTTGGACTGACTATCAATCGCACCATCTTTGGAATTGAAACCAGGAGAAAGGCAGGGCAGTTTGAAGCTCGCAAACTCTATCAATCGCACCATCTTTGGAATTGAAACGATAAAAACTCAAAACAATGAAAAACAAACTTTTGGCCTATCAATCGCACCATCTTTGGAATTGAAACACAGCAACTTCCGGCGGTACAATGTTTCTACCCCTTGCTATCAATCGCACCATCTTTGGAATTGAAACTAAAGAGAGGCATAGGGACTACGAAAGAGTAGTTGAAACTATCAATCGCACCATCTTTGGAATTGAAACACAAAAGTAGAATTAGAAACGCTAAAGGCGTATGTGCTATCAATCGCACCATCTTTGGAATTGAAACCAGATCGCAGATATGGCTTATCTCCAGTTACAAGTCTATCAATCGCACCATCTTTGGAATTGAAACATATAAAGGCGAGCAGCGTACTGATAAGATAGCCCGCTATCAATCGCACCATCTTTGGAATTGAAACATCCATACCCCAAACCATATCAGTATCATTTGAAACTATCAATCGCACCATCTTTGGAATTGAAACATGGCTTTTCTGTTGCTTTTGCAGATTTCGTAAAACTATCAATCGCACCATCTTTGGAATTGAAACCCAACAGCCGGTATTTCTGTTTTTATGGGGGTCGTGCTATCAATCGCACCATCTTTGGAATTGAAACGGAAGTCAATAGATAAGCTATTCGACGGACTCGACGACTATCAATCGCACCATCTTTGGAATTGAAACAACTTTCAGACATTGATTATATCAAAAAGGCGATACTATCAATCGCACCATCTTTGGAATTGAAACCTGATTGCCTGATGACATGTGTCCTAATTAAGTTTCACTATCAATCGCACCATCTTTGGAATTGAAACTACTATACCCGGCTAACTTTATACCTGGCGTTGAGTTCTATCAATCGCACCATCTTTGGAATTGAAACTTAATATCCAGGATCAGCTTACCATTCGGCAGGTGTTCTATCAATCGCACCATCTTTGGAATTGAAACATTAATTGAATTGCCTAATAAACGCAAGTAAGTCAACCTATCAATCGCACCATCTTTGGAATTGAAACCGGAATACCTGGGCCTCGCTGTGCGCCCGCACCTCTCCTATCAATCGCACCATCTTTGGAATTGAAACGTCATTATCATAAGCACATAAAGCTCCTGTGGTTACTATCAATCGCACCATCTTTGGAATTGAAACACACGACTCATATAGCTTATCAATTCTGGGCGTGCACTATCAATCGCACCATCTTTGGAATTGAAACTCAAAAGATTCATTTCTTGTTATTGACCGGATTCAGCTATCAATCGCACCATCTTTGGAATTGAAACTCAGAACAAAAAAAACAAGCGCAAAAAGAAGGATGCCCCTATCAATCGCACCATCTTTGGAATTGAAACATGGTCGGCTCTAATGGTTTTGCCGTATCGGTAACTATCAATCGCACCATCTTTGGAATTGAAACATTGATTGAGTCGCCTGATAAACCCAAGGTAGTCAACTATCAATCGCACCATCTTTGGAATTGAAACAGAGA
>JALHHH010000007.1 GCA_022837485.1 Bacteroidales bacterium | reverse complement strand
TACTTCCACATCATCGATATACCAGTTCTTCATATTCGCGCTGGCTCCGTTAACGAATATGCTGAACTGAAAACTGGCAGCTCCAACATTGGCATTGGAAACAATTATGGTCAGTGTCTGGGCCGGAATATCACCGGTAGCAGCAACTGTCCATACGTTATTCCAGGCGCCGTTGTTCGAACGGGTGTCAACACCAAGGGAAATGGGCGTTGAATTACCATCGGCATGATCGAACATGTGCTTAAGGCGAATGATCAACATTGTTTGTCCGGTTGTATTGATCTGAGGTCCGATGATTCGCTGGGTTCCGGTAAAGGTTGGTGTACCCTTGATATTCATTTCCGGAGCAATACCACTGGCGTAATTGGTTGCTGAGGCAGAAAAATTCTGCATATTTCCAAAGACCATCCAGCCGGAAGGCGGAAACGACGCCCCGCTGAAATTTTCCTGGAAAATTACCTGGGCAGAAAGCAGGGTACTTGCAAAAATACCCAAAACAAAAAGTAGGGATTTTTTCATAAGCTGTTGAATTTGTTTGTTTTAATAAAAAGAACTCGAACACGAATCCATGCTCATAAAAATATATATAATTGAGTACGGATTTAAAAAAATCTGAAAAAAGGCCGGATTTTTTTACAAAAATGAGCCGGCCCGTTCAACAATTATTTAATCACAACAAATCGTCGTGTGAAGGCTCCCTTTTCGCCTTTCAGTGTAATCAGATAGGTTCCCTGACCGAGTCCGAGCAAAGGCAGTGCAGTTGTTTCACTGTCGGCCTGAGGGGAAAGCGCGCGGCGCACAATTTTTCCGCTGAGATCGGTCACCAGTAATTCAGCGTTGTTTCCGGCTTCTGAACTTCCTTCAACAAAAAGGAAATTCTGCGCGGGATTGGGATAAATCCTAAAAGCGGAAGGTATTAAGCTCCCGGTATTTGTACCGGTTTCTGTTGCAAACTCCGAAGAATAGGTATAGGTCTGAACTCCGTTTTCGTTTTCAAGCGCAGCTACTGTCAGACGGTAGATGGAAGTCTCTTCCAGATTCTGATCGGGGGTGATGGTTATACGGGTTTTTTCGGCATTTACCTCAGCACTGTAGTTTACGGGAATGTTGCGCGAACTAAGCAGCTCAAGCGTTACAATTTCCTGTACATTTTCGGGAGTGAGTTCTTCACCGCCGATAAGGCGGACCGGCTGGCTGAAATCAATGACCAGAGGCTCATCAACGGGAACGTTTACAGCCAGATTGGCCGGCTGGGAGCTAACCAGAGCTCCTGCAAGAGTGGCATAGGCTGCCTGGAAAATTTCCTTCGACTGATTGTCCTGCAGGAATATGGCAACAAACAGGTCGCTCATTTCCTCAACGTTGGTTCCGGTCATATCCACAACATGGTTAACCTGCATTGGCACATTTGACTCCAGACTGGCGGCAGAACCGTTTCCATTGGGCAGTATGCGCATCATAACGTGATGAAACTCGGTTTCCCCGTTGGTCCGTTTGTTTTGAGTAGTGACGCCTTCAAAAATAACAACGTACAGAGTAGCATTGTCGATATCGGTGTAGCTGGTGACTGCAGCATCGATTGATACATTGGTGCCTTCGATGGTATAATGACCTGCAATATCAACAAAAGCAATGTTATTCAATGAGTTATTGAATGCTGTATTAACTCCGGCCGAGGAAGTTGCGACATTTTTTCCATCCACAAAGAGCATAGGCACGGCATTTACCCCATAGTAATTACGTCTGGCACCGCCTTCTGCGGTATAATAAGGATCACCCGAACCCGGCCAGTTCATCTGGTACTTAACGAGAACTATTTCATCCCCGTTCTGATTGATAAAAGGATTCAGAACAGAATTGTTAAAAGAAGCGCAGGGGGCGCAGGTACTGCTGGTAAACTCTTCAAAGAAAGGTTTGCGTGGCACGAGCTGAACCGGGATACGAATCGTCTTTGTAAGCGTATCGTTTTCCGGAGCATCGTCGCTTCCTGTAGCACCATTCACATTGCTGACCCATACTTTAAGATCATAAGTACCGGCAGACAGTTCCACCTGATTCTGGAAGGTTATACTTACCGATCCGCCCAGCTGGATATTCTGTCCGGAACGTTGTTCGGTATGCACGTCGTTATCGTCGACCTGCCAGTTCACATTGAACGCATTTAATGCGTTTATCCCCATATTGGTTATGGTTGCAGTTACATCTGCCGGTCCGGTAAAATAAGTGGGCGTGGAAATGTGTGTAACGGCTGCATCGGTATTTTCCGGGATAGTCAGGGTAATGTCGTCAATAAACCAGTCGTTAAGATTGTAGCTGCTTCCGCTGAAGTAGATACAAAACTGAAAGCCGGGATTTCCGGTATCGTTGTTGCTAATGGGTACAGATACCTGCTCGGCGCTAACGCCTGAAGAAATCGTGCGGCTCCAGGCCGGGGTCCACGACCCTGCGCCAGTGCGGGTAGCAATGCCAATCTGGTAGCTTCCGCTGTAATGATCAATCATATGTCTGAACTGAACCAGCACCATTCCGGCACCCGTCAAATCGATGGCAGGAGAAATGAGGCGGGTAGTAGTGTTAAACTCCGGAGACCAGGTCATTTTGGCTTCGGGAGAACTTCCGCCTGCATTAGCTGTACCGCTGATTGACCAGTTCGAGGTCTGGGCATCAATGGTCCAGCCTGCCGGAGGCATTGCTCCTCCCGAAAACGTTTCATTCAGTACAACCTGAGCCAGCAGCCCGGTTCCCTGTAGCATTAATGCTGCTGCCAGCAGCAGATTTCTCATTTTGTTTGATTTCATTCCGGTTTTTAGTGTTTGGTTGGTTTAAGCACCCGAATATACCAATTCTGGTTAAAGGATGCAGATTAGAATAATAAAGTCAAAGATATGCGGTTTTTTTGAACAATATTAAACTCCGCGCAGAAGTTTTTAATATTTTTTATCAACACAAATGAATAGATGACAATAACTCCAGAAGTATTGCAGGAAGGAATTTACCGGTCGGTTTCAGGGTAAACGCAATTTCGGGCCGGACAAAGCCGTTGAAATGATTCAACATTTAGGCTGGTGTACCTGTTTAATGGTATAAACTATTGAATCTCCATGAGCAACTACATCACAGAACTGACTTTACCGGTAAGTGGAATGAGCTGTGCCGCCTGTGCCTCAAGCGTAGAGAGCATGCTGAAATCGCAGGATGGCATTCTTCAGGCAGAAGTAAATTATGCCACAGCGAGCGTCAGGGTCAGGTTCAATCCTATGCAGATTGGTTTGCACGACATGCAAACGGCACTAAAACAGATTGGGTACGACCTTGTAGCTGAAGAAGAGGGGGGTGAAGATGCGTTTGCAGGGCTGGAAGAGGCCCGCAGGCGGGTGCTGAAACAGCGGCTTATATCGGCGGCCGTGTTCTCCACTCCTGTTTTCGTTCTTTCCATGATATGGCATCATCCGGGTGCGGCCCTGCAATGGCTGTTGCTGGGGCTAAGCTTGCCTGTGATATTTTATTCCGGGGCAGGATTCTACCTTAGTGCATTCAGACTGGCAAAACATTTAAAAACCAATATGGATACACTGGTAGCTCTTGGAACCGGGGCGGCTTTTGTGCTGAGTGTGATTAACACCGTGGCTCCGGAACTGATGACGGGCAGCGGAATTACCGGTTATGTATATTACGAATCGGCAGTAGTAATTATTACCCTGATTTTGTTGGGACGTTACCTGGAAGAGCGAAGTCGCAGCAAGGCATCCGCTGCCATCCGCAGCCTTATGGATCTGAGTCCGGCCACCGCCCTGCGCATAGCCGGCGGCAGCCGTCGGGAAGTTCCGGTGGCCATGCTGATGCCCGGAGACACGGTTCTGGTTCGTCCCGGTAGCGTTGTTCCCGTCGACGGAATTATAACTTCCGGCAACTCCTGGATTGAAGAGAGCATGATGAGCGGTGAGCCGGTTCCGGTATTCAAAGGCGAGGGTGACCCGGTACTGGCCGGCACCCTGAACACCAACGGCGCCCTGGAAATCCGTACGCTGAAATCTGGCAAAGACACTGCCCTGGCCGGAATTATCCGTATGGTGAACGAAGCTCAGAATTCCAAACCACCGGTTCAGCAGCTGGTCGATCGCATATCCGCTGTCTTTGTGCCGGTGGTAATCCTGCTGAGTATACTTACGTTTGCTGCCTGGGCATGGATAATTCCAGCTCATACGCTCGCGCATGCCATCGTCACTTCCATCAGTGTTCTGATAATTGCCTGTCCCTGTGCGCTCGGGCTTGCCACGCCAACGGCTCTCATCGCTGCCATCGGGCGCGGAGCCTCGGCCGGGATTTTATTCCGGGAAGCTGCAGCTATAGAGACTGCCGGGAGAATTGACACCCTCGTGATTGATAAAACCGGAACCCTGACCAAAGGACGTCCGTCCGTGATGAAGGTGCATATTGCGTCAGGAGAAGATCCGGAGCGCATCCGGCACATCTTTGCTTCCGTTGCCGGATATTCGGATCACCCGCTTTCTGCTGCTGTGTCAAAATCCCTGACAGCTGAGGGTTTGAAACTGCCTGAGGTGACTAATTTCAGCAACATCCCCGGAAAGGGAATCACGGCAAATTGCGAGGGCACCGACTGGGTTGCCGGCAGTCCGGAATTCATAAGAAGTTCGGGTGCAGATCCGCAACCTGAAGAAGTAGGGGTTATAAAGCAGGCGGAAGCCGACGGCAGCTCCCTGGTTGTGCTTGCCGGAAACGGAAAAATTAAGGCAATAGCGATACTGACCGACCCGCTGAGGGAGGATGCCGTGCAAGCGGTTCAAGCCCTGCACGACCGGGGAATCAGCATTCATATGCTTACCGGAGATCACGAATCCAGTGCTGCCAGAGTTGCGGCAAAAACAGGGATTAAGCACTACGTTGCCGGTGCTTCGCCGGAAGACAAGGCGGAATATGTAAGTCGGCTGAAAGAAGACGGACATCTTGTTGCTGTGGCAGGTGACGGCATCAACGACACGATAGCCCTTGCCAGGGCCGATGCAGGCATAGCGATGGGAGGAGGAACCGACGCAAGCAGGGAAGCGGCATCCATAACCCTGACAGGGCACCGGCTGATGCAGGTAACGGAAGCGATTATTTTGTCGGCCAAAAGCGACAGAATAATTAAACAAAACCTATGGTGGGCATTCGGGTACAACGTACTGGCAATTCCGGTCGCGGCAGGCCTGCTGTTCCCCTTTACGGAACTCCTGCTCAATCCCATGATTGCTAGTGCAGCCATGGCTTTCAGCTCGGTATCGGTAGTACTGAACAGTCTGAGACTCCGTTCGGTGAAATTATCCTGAATGCAATGAACTGCAGCCGGGTTATTTTGTTAAAAAAGGAAAACGATTTATCATGAAAACCATCCTGGTCAAGACAAATTTAAAGTGTAACGGATGTATAGCAGCGGTAAAACCGGCGCTGGATGCCATTGAAGGCCTCAAATCCTGGGAAGTGGACCTGAGCAGTCCCGACCGCACCCTGAGTGCGGAAGTAGATGGAGAAGCGGTTGAGTCAGAAATCACGGCAGCGCTTGAAAAATCGGGATACAAAGCCTGGAGCTGATTGGAAGCAGGTTCGGAAAGAATAAATAAAGGGACTCCCGTTAACCGGAAATCCCTTAAACTCTGTGTCTGAGTGGTCAGAGGAAAGGACAGGACCGTTATCCAAGCCTTTCTCCTACTTTATCCCAGTTAACGATATCCCAGAACGACTTCACGTAATCGGGGCGGCGATTCTGGAAATCGAGGTAATAGGCATGTTCCCACACATCGCAGGTAAAGAGGGGTTTCAGTCCGTCGCGCATGGGATTTCCTGCGTTGGAGGTCTGAACGATTTTCAGTATTCCTTCGGCATCCTCAACAAGCCAGGCCCAGCCTGATCCAAAAAGCTTTACAGCGGCATCGGCAAACACTTCTTTAAAATTTTCGAAAGTACCAAAGGCGTCGTTGATTTTTTTCAGCAGCTTCCCTTCGGGAGATCCGCCTTTCCCGCCAAGGCCTTCCCAATAAAATGTGTGGTTCCACACCTGGGCTCCATTGTTAAAAATGGCGCCTTCCGACTGCATTACAATTTCTTCGAGGGATGCATTCTCAAAGCGTGTGCCCGTGATCAGGTTGTTCAAATTATTGACGTAGGCCTGATGGTGTTTACCATAATGAAAACTAATGGTTTGCGTACTGATAACCGGTTCAAGGGCTTCCGGCGCATACGGAAGTGGAGGTAATTCAAATTTCATAAGGATAAATTTTTATGGTTTGTTTAAAGATTGCCGGCAGTTATAAAACAAAAATAGGTAAATTAATTGGATCGAATGTATTTAAAAACGGAAACTAGGGTTAAAAAAACTAGCGACTTCAACAAAGGTGCCACTCAGATATCATTTCAAAAAGTTCTCACATAACAATCGGACAACAGGCTTAAAACAGAAAGCCTAAGAAATAGTCGTAGTCATTTGATAGCTGTTTTCATAAAGGTTTATTTTATGGATTGTTAAATACTGAATGGCAGTTATGAGACGTAAACGTGTGAATAAAATTGATTCCCTTCGGTTAAAATCCGTAACAAATGGCTTAATATCATTAAAGGGATAATCAACCAACAGTATAAATACACAGGATGGATTATGATAATGCTTTACAACCCATTGCCATGGACGGGAGAATAAAAAAAGGCTGACTCACGGGAAAATGATGACAGCCTTTTGTAAGCTTTTACACAGACACCGGACTTACCGCCACTATTATGACGGCGAGGTCAGTAATATCCGGTATTATTCAATCATAAGAAAATCGACCGAAGACCCGGGTTCCACTTCCCGGGGTACGGTTCCATAGCGGAAAACACGCATCGGGTGTTTTCCAATTAGGCTGAGATTCCCATCGACGAATTGCAGGGAAGTCGCTTCTCTGAGTCCTGCCACATAAACACCGGGATTGGCGGTGATAAACTCTTCAATCCGTTGTTCGCGCGTTTCTCCACCGTGTCCTTCGGGATGAGCATCCAGGTAATGCGGATTAATTTGAAAAGGAACCAGATTCATGCAGTTGAAGCTGTCCGGTTCAACGATGGGCATATCGTTGGTGGTACGAAGCGTAGGACAGGCAACGTTTGACCCGGCACTCCATCCCATATAGGGTACACCTGCCAGAACACGCTCCCTGATTGCCTGCATCAGACCGGTACGTTGCAGTTCCCGTACCAGGTTAAAAGTATTCCCCCCTCCTACTGCAATGGCTTCTGCTTCAACAACGGCACGGATGGGGTCGCTTTCGCGATGAATGGAATAGAGATCAAAGCCAAGGGTACTGAAAACTGCCTTTACCCTTGCCTCATAGTTATCCCATGTTAGCGTGACACCGGCAAAAGGAATAAAAAGAATTCGTTTTACGCCTGTATTTTTCAGGAAGTTTGAAATATCCTGCCTTGGCCAGCCCAGGTATTCTTCGCCCGGATTCGTGGAGTTACTGATTAAAAGAAGTTTCATATCTGTACATGTTAAATTTTAGCAGTTTTATAATTGTAAAAATCGCTTTCCGGATTCAAACCTACAAGTTTTAATTTGATTGCGCAAACCCGGAGTCAAAATAAGAAGGCGACGAATCCCCTCCAGGGCACTTCGTTCAAATATATATCATTGATTTATAATAAAATATAGAGTACCGAATAAATAATCCTCGGAACCAAAGAAATTTGATTACCCCGGCCGGCTTCAGGGTTGGGCAGCATGAAAGCGATACACATCCGAAAAGCGGCGGTACCATTTGGAATTCCCCGTATAGATACGGATCATATCTTTTACGTTAATGCTTCCGGCTTCTCTGAGGTCGCGTGCAGCAAGTTCGCGGGCCAGGCTTTCCTGCAATCCGGATGTTTCAGTTTCACCGGCACCCGACAGCCTCAGTTTTTCGAGTAAGGCAAGAGCATGATCGGGTTTCTGACGTGCGATATAATAACCGGAAGCATAAGTAAGAAGAGAAGCGTTCCCCGATTCGTATGCTATCTCAAAGAGTCCGGATCCGGCAAGGCCCAGCGTATCGAGGCGGTAATGCGAAAACAGGGCTTCTGATTCCTGCAGCAGCGCAATGCCTTCGGTGTAATCTCCGGAAGCTATCAGTCCGAGTGCGCGGGCATGCAGGTCGTTCCACCGAACGGGAATCCGGTATGCATCCAGCACCCGGTTTAGTTCCCTTGTAGTTAGTCCGCAGTATGACCTGCTGTAGATCAGTTCACGGGTTTGCATCACCAGAGCCGAGGCCTGACTGTACTGGTTGGCTGCAAAGAGGGCATCTACGCGTTCAATCATCGATTCCAGTTCACCCTTTACCCTGCTGCACAGCATTTCATCGGCCATAAGATCCAGATTTCTTCGCTGTTCCCTTAGTGAAGTCAGATGGCTGATACCGAGGTTGTATGAAATAAGGTATGCACTATCCGACAGCTGAATAGCTTCAAGAGGCTCTCCTGCCCAGAGCTTGAGTCTGCCCTGAGAGTAAAGATCGTTGATAACGGGCAGAGCACAAACCGATACCAGAGTATCAAAAAGGACGGAAGTTTCAAGGCTGGCGGTACGTTCGAGCAAGGCGGCCTCCTGAAGGATTTCCACAGCCTTAATCCTGTTATGGTTAAGTTTTTCCAGACGGGCCTGTTCCAGGAGATCCTGGTATTTCAATCCGGCAATCTGCTTACGCAGACTGTCGACTGCTGTAAGGTCTGGCTGAAAGTTCTCATACTGCGATGCGAATGCCAGGGCCCGATCGAGTGCAGGTTCTGCAAGGCGGAAATCCCTGTTTTTAAGATGGCCCTCCACCTGCGTCAGGGATTGTTTAAAGACACCTCCGGCGGCTCGCTGCAATGCCGATGAATACGCATGACCGGTTTTTATCCCCGGATATTGAAGCGCGAGCGACCATGCCTTTTCAAGACTACCCAATGCAGACCTGTAATTATTTTTAGAAAGCGAAGCTATTGCATTTCCCACATGCAAATCAACCACTTCCTGGTACAGGGCAGGGAGCCCGTTGTCGTCCATACCTGCAATGCCGTACTTTCCTGCATATTGACCGGCTTCGGCGAGATAGTTCTCCGCAATTACCGTTAGGTTGTTTTTCAGTGCCTTCTTAACAACCCTTACGTAGGAAGATGTAAGACCGTTGCGGGCTTCAATCAGGCGCTTTGGCAGTATATCCGGGACCATGGAAAAAGGATTTGCACCCGCAAAGCGACCGGCAGCTACCAGCAAATCTATGGCTTCCACGTAGCGGTCGGCAGCCATCAGTTCACCGGCCAGCTTTAAATACTCACCGCTTATCTCGCGCGATAAAAGGGAAACGTCCCAGTCTGCAAAACCCTCTTTGCGCATAAAACCATCCACGTACTTTTTCATCGAGGCCATTTCCGCAGCCGAAATACTATTGGAATAAAGTCGGTAGAAAAAGGGGCTGCTGTAGTAATCTACTTTTTGAGAAAGGCTCAGGGCATCGCGTATGGCATCGCCGAATGCTTCTGCCGTTCTCTTGTATCCGTTACCTGTCAATGACGGATTAATCCCTTTGTCCAGGAGATAGGTCAGCAGTTCATTTGTTTTATACTCCGCAATATCGCGGCGGCGGGCAAGGTTTAGCGGATCGCTTCCCGGAACGATGGCTGAACGCCAGCGGGAGGCCTCGCCCAGGAGGTTCAACATTTTCCGCGACGTTACAGCAAGGGCAAACGCCTCAGGAATTTCATGACGGGAAGTCCTGGCTTTGCGCAATCTTTGATCGAGGGTATCGGCCAGGGCACCGGCAGCCTCGTAATCGCGGATATAATACAATTCCCGTTCTGCTCTGGAATAGGAGTGCTGATCAAAGCCAAAGGATGTAAAAACCACCACTATCGATGAGCCTTCGCGCCAGAGAGAATCCGGAATCGATGCAACATACGCGCCCCGGATCAGCGTATCGAGCGAAAATACAGATTCGGCGGAACGAAATCTTTCCCCGTCCAGAGGATGCTGCACTGCACAGTAAAAAGTAGCATTACCCGGAACAAGAATATCCGAAACATCGAAATGACTTACCCTGACATCGCCCGTCGCTGCCGCTGGAGTTAGGCGGAGTGTTATGTTCAGACCGGCGTCGCGATCGTAAGCAAGGCTTATTCGATACGAAAAATGAAAGGAGAACGATGTTTTCTCAGGTATTTTCCGGTTTGCCAGAGCCATCTGATTGATGATCTGGTTTGTGTAACGATTCGGCGATTGCGGTAAGTAGCTGAACTTCCAGCTTCCTTCCCGGCCTGCGGAATAGATTTCCTGCCCGGCCAGCAGGGTGGAAATATGCAGAAACAACAGTAAGACGGCGAGGTTACGGAGCATGAGAACGTGTGAAGTATGGGCTGCAAAAATACTACAGTCCGGCGAATGAAGAGCGGTGATTTCCTATTCTTTGCAACACATACTTTTACAGTGCATACTGGAATTGTCCAATCAGGTTTTCCAAAGCAAACACAGGATGATGCAAGTTTTGTAAACTAATCAAGTCCTGAAATTCTGAATTCAGTCCTGCGGTTAAGTGCCCGTCCCTGAGGGGTATCGTTACCGGAAAGGGGTCGTTCAGCGCCGTAACCTTTATAGGCAAGCCGGCGCGAGGGGATGCCTTTTTTCAGCAGGTAATCGTATACCGAAGCAGCTCTGCGCTCGCTGAGGACACGATTGTGCTCCGGCGGTCCGGTGTTGTCGGTATGTCCGCTGATCTCAACCGATACTCCGGGATTTTTCATTAGGAATGCCGATAGCCGTTCAAGTTCGGTCAACGATTCGGGAAGCAGACGGGAACTGTCGGTTTCAAAAAATACGTTATGCAGCACGGAAACTTCATCCAGTATTAGTGGCTTCATTTTAACATCGCGCAGAAATGGCCTGTTGATTCCGGCTTCACCTTCAACCATAAAATGAGCGGAATAAAACAGATAACCGGATCTCTCCACGGCCAGCGCATACGCTTTTCCTGCCGGGATACAAACCAGAAATTCGCCCGTTGCAGCATTCGACCGCGAACGAACCACTTCCCTGCCGGTTTCCAGATCATTCAGCACGAAGTCGGCGCCGAGTTTCTTCCCGCTGATGCTGTCGTATACAACGCCTTTCATATACGTGAGCGGCAGAGGGCGTGCGTGATCGGGCAGGCGGAAGCGGTAAATGTCCTGCAGACCGAATCCGCCTTCAGCTGCCGAAGAGATGTAGGCATATTTGCCCTGATGATCGACCACCATCGTTACCTCATCTGCCCCGGTATTTACTGGATAACCAAGATTTTGGGGCTCTGACCAGCCTGTATCGGGATCAAAACGGCTGAAGAATATATCGCCCTCTCCCATACCGGGATGTCCTTTCGATGAAAAGTAAAGAGTTTGCCCGTCGGGATGCACAAAGGGACTACGTTCCGCCTCGGAAGTATTGATGCGTTCCGGCGCAACAACAGCTTCCGACCACAACCCTCCCGGCTGAAGCGTACTTATCCATATGTCGCTGCCACCGAAACCTCCGGGGCGGTTACTTACAAAATAGAGGGTTCTGCCATCGGGCGAAAAGGCCGGTTGGGATTCCCAGTATTGGGTATTGATGGCCGGACCCAGGTTTTCCGGCTCACTCCAGTGGTCCCCGGATTTTCGCGACATGTAGATATCGCAGCTGCCGTAACCTCCCGGCCGGTTGCAGGCAGCAAAAAACAACAGTTGTCCGTCGGGCGACAGACACATGGCACCCTCATCCCCGGGTGTATTCACCGGATGTCCAAGTTCTGTTGCCGCTCGCCAGCTAGTATCGCTTTCGCGGATGGAAACGTAAAAATCCTCATCGCGACGCTGACCGGAGGGCGTTCTGCGGGTAAAATACAGGTATTCGCCGTCAGCACTCAGGTAATTGACAAATTCATATCCGGCAGTATTCACAACAGGACCCAGATTTACAGGTTCAAATGCAACGGGATTCTCCATCGCGTGAATGCGAAACTCAGCAATTTCGGTATTTTTCTCCGCACGCCTGCGTTCGGCAGGTTTTACATTCGTGTTGCGCAGATAGTTCCGGTAACTGGCTATGGCTTCGGCATACCGGCGATTGTTGAACTGAAGATTTGCCAGAATATACCATGCGGGAGGGAAGAAATCAGCATCGAGGTTAATAGCCCGGGAATAACTCTCCATCGCCTTATCCGCATCACCCCGAAGATTATGGATATCGCCTGCCAGAAACCACGATTCAACGTGTTCCGGATTTATCTTCAGAGCTTTTTGCACCTCAGCCAGTGCTTCATCGAAGGCGGAAGCATTATAATAATCTACCGCCTTGCGATGGAACTTCATCTCCCGGCTTTCTTTCCGACTCTGTGCCTGCAAATCAGACCAAAGCACCAGAATACCCAGTAACAGAATCCAGAAACGTATCATATTATACAATTAAAAAATAATAACGCTGTTTGCCCCAAAACATTATTTAAGTCGCTTATAGCAGCTTGTTAAATCCGTTTATCAGCAGCCTGGTTGCAACGATTTCTCCGTCGGCAACAAGCTTCAGCTGAAACAATCCGTAACCAAGTCCTCCGGCCGTCAGCCGGATGCAGCAGTCGTGCACTTCGTACCGGTCGCTCCGTATCAGTTTCCCGTTCATATCGTATACTTCGGCAGCTAGAACCGATTGCGGGCATGGTGCAGCCAGATGAACGACAAACGCATCATCCGCCGGGTCGGGAAAAACGATAAGGGCTGGTTCCGTCACCACGGCAACATCTTCCGTTTCGGCACAGCCTGGATATGACAACCAGGCTCCTGCATACAGGGAATACAGCCTGGCAGGGGCAACCGGCGTTCGCTCCGCCGAAATCCACAAATGCCCGTGCGGCTTATGACAGATGCCTTCGGTCTGAAGACCTTTGGTTCCCGGAAGGGTTATTCGTCGCTTATTCCCGCTAAAAAACTCCGTACCCGGATAATCGAAAAGCAGCCATACTAAAGGCTGATAGTTTTTATACCCGATAAATACCAGCTCACCTCTTTCGTTAATATCTGCACCTGTAACCATACCGTCCGTATCCATTTCTGCCAGCGGATGTACTACATAATCGCCGGGGATTTTCGGCAGGGCATACATGCGGGTCTTCAGATCAACCCAGTTCTTTGAAAAGAGAAAAAGACTGTCCCCCGCCGATATCATAGCTTCGCAGTCGTAATCGTTACTCCGGTTAGCTTTTTCATAGCTCGTTTGATCGGCATAGACGAATCGTATAACTTCGGCCGTTACGCTTACGTCTCCCCTTTCCGGGATGTCCTTCTTGGTTATTTTATAGATGCCCAGATTTTTGCGATTGCCAAGATTATTTCCAAAGTCGCCGATGTAGATAAACTTTTCGTCCTGGGCTATATCTTCCCAGTCAAAATTTTCAGCCTCTGCAAGCGTTATCGTCTGTAATACCTCTCCCGAAAGGGTATCAAGTTTCGAAAGCACTGGGGCATTGAAGCTGTCGTTATGCGTCCACAACCCGCCGTTCCAGAATATCAGTCCTGAAGTCTCCTCAACGGCTTCCGGAAGCTCCTTTACGATAACTTCAAATCTGGCTTTGGTAACCGGATAGGAACACGAGCCATCGTTAATGCCGGCATCGGGGTTAAAATTGGAAGCACGGGCATCTGTACAGCCCGAAATTTGTGCAGCGGCAAAGAACGGACCAAAAACTGCTAACAACAGAGAAGCAGTAAAAACAGATCGTTTCATAGGCGATGGCTTTACTTAAAAAAAGTTCATGCCGCAGATACAGGCCCTTTACACAGGCGAATATCTCCGGCATGAGAAATACAAGGCTTTGATTAACCGTATATTTCCTTATTGTACGCTTTGAATGTATTTAACAGCAGGCTTACCACCGTCATCGGTCCGACACCGCCGGGGACGGGAGTGATGTAACTGCACCTGGGAGCGACCTCATTAAAGTCGACATCCCCCGTAATATGATATCCTTTCTCCGAATCATCGTCAACACGGTGGATTCCAACGTCAATCACAACGGCTCCTTCTTTCACCATACTGCCTTTAACAAATTCCGGCTGCCCGATTGCAGCAATCAGAATATCGGCCTGACGGATGATGGACGGAAGGTCTGTTGTTTTACTGTGGCAAAGGGTAACGGTGCTGTTTCCCGGTTTGGCTTTGCGCGACATCAGCAGGCTGACCGGCGTTCCCACAATGTTGCTGCGTCCAAGAACCACGCAGTGTTTGCCTTCGGTTTCTATTCCGCTTTTCTCAAGCAGAAGCATAATACCTGCCGGAGTTGCCGGAAGATAGGATGGCAGTCCCAAAGCCAGGCGACCTATGTTTACAGGGTGAAATCCGTCGACGTCCTTCGCGGGATCTATACGCTGAAGAACCCTGTCGGCATTGATATGAGCCGGAAGAGGAAGCTGAACAATAAAGCCGTGAATTTCGTCGTCCTTATTCAGGAAATCGATCGCATCGATCAGTTGCTGTTCGGATATGTCGGAAGGATAACGGTACACGCTGGAAGTGAAACCCACTGCCTGGCAGGATTTTTCCTTGCTTTTGATGTAAGACTGGCTGGCTGGGTCGTCGCCGACCAGAACGGCTGCCAGATGGGGGGGAGTTCCATCCGTATCGATGATGGCTGCCGTTTTTGCGGCTATTTCCCGTTTCAGCTCTTCGCTGATCTTTTTTCCGTCGATTAGATTCATATGCTGTTTCAGATTTGTTGGCAGTAGATTATTCCAAAAACGCCGGCTTACTGTCCGGAACCAGGCTTATTAACCGGCGAAAAGCACACCGCCGGTGGACGATACAATGCTTAGCGCTTGCGGCCCGACGACATCCGCTTCATATTGCGCATGGCATGTATGGCGTTTTTGCCTCCGCCTCCCGACACAAGCTTCATCATCTTGCGGGTATCTTCAAATTGCTTGATCAACCGGTTGACTTCAGCAATATCGGTGCCGCTGCCCATGGCGATGCGTTTACGGCGGCTGCCGTTGAGAACACCTGGATTTTCACGTTCGTGCGGGGTCATGGAACCGATGATGGCCTCTATGCCTTTGAATGCATCGTCGTCGATGTCAACATCCTTAAGTGCCTTACCCATTCCGGGTATCATGCCAAGAAGGTCTTTAACATTTCCCATCTTCTTGATCTGCTTGATCTGAGAAATGAAATCGTTAAAGTTAAACTGGTCTTTAGCCAGTTTTTGCTGCAGTTTACGGGCTTCATCCTCGTCGAACTGTTCCTGTGCCCGCTCAACCAGCGATACGATATCGCCCATCCCCAGTATACGGTCGGCCATACGTGAGGGATAGAACACATCGATGGCATCCATTTTTTCTCCCAGTCCCACAAACTTCACGGGTTTGTCGACTACCGAGCGAATGGTAAGGGCAGCACCACCGCGAGTATCGCCGTCGAGTTTGGTAAGAACCACTCCATCGTAATCCAGGCGGTCGTTAAAAGCCTTGGCGGTATTCACGGCATCCTGACCCGTCATGGAGTCGACCACGAAAAGAGTTTCCTGTGGTGTAACAGCATCCTTGATGGCCGCAATTTCACGCATCATCTCCTCATCCACTGCCAGACGGCCGGCAGTATCGATGATTACAACGTTGTACGCGTATTCTCTGGCTTGGGCAACAGCCTTTTTTGCAATGGTTACCGGATCGCGGTTATCGTCGATTGTAAAAACCGTAACGCCGGTCTGTTCACCCAGAACTTTCAGCTGTTCGATAGCGGCGGGACGATAAACGTCGCCCGCAACGAGCATCACTTTACGCCCCTTCTTGTTTTTCAGATAATTGGCCAGTTTCGCCGAAAACGTCGTCTTACCCGATCCCTGAAGTCCCGCGATCAGTATCACTGCAGGCGTACCTTTAAGGTTTATCTCGGCCTGATCGCCGCCCATGAGTGCGGCCAGCTCGTCGTGAACGATTTTTACCATCAACTGCCCGGGCGAAACAGAGGTAAGTACCTGCTGACCCAAAGCTTTTTCCTTAACCTGGTCGGTAAACTGCTTGGCAACCTTGTAGCTCACGTCGGCATCCAGCAGGGCTTTGCGGACATCCTTAAGAGTTTCGGCAACGTTGATTTCGGTAATATGACCCTGACCTTTCAGGGTTTTAAAGGCTCTTTCGAGCTTATCGCTTAAATTTTCAAACATATTCGGACTGTACTGTTTAGAGTGGTGCAAAAGTAACAAATTACACAATAGGAAAAGGCAAAGCCCGGGAGTATTGCAGGGAGAAACGCAGCAAAGCGCTGCACCAGCACGAAGCAGCACCCACGGCTTCAGGCAGGCATTGGAAGGAAGTTTCAGTTGCTTAGCTTACAAAGCGGTATCAAAGGGTACGGTACTTGTCGTTGAGACCCAGACCGGCCAAAATCAGGGGCTTGATTTTCCCTATGCGCACTTTACGCGTTTCTTCGCGCTTTGCCGATTCAATATACTCAGCATATTCCTTGCGTTTGTATGGTGGAAGGGTTTCAAAGGCTCTTTTCAGGTCTTTATCGCCCTCGAGCACCTCCAGAAGTCCGGCCGGGATTACAGCATCCGCACTCCTCACAGGTTTCAATATCTTTCCCTGGTCTTCGTTGCGGATTGCTTCGCGGATGTATTCAAGAATCAAAGGCTCGCTTACCTCCTCAATTGAGCGGAAACGCCATTGCCGCAGGGCCTTCGTCTTATTTTCCTGAGCATTTACCAGTACTTTGTGCGTATCTTCAAGAAAAACACCATTGTAGAACCAAAGTCCAAAATAACTTTTAAAACCGGCATAACTTATCAGATTCCTGCCTTTATAGGTAAAAACATCGGTACCCCATTTCACGGTTTCCTGTAGTCCGGCCTTTTGGATTATGGATTTAAGGAGTGACAGCTCCTCCTTCCAGTTGTTTTCTGCGCTCATCTATTATAACTGATTTATCACCGGTGAATGTTCTAACGCGATGTAAATTCATTTTGGATGGTAAGATATCCCGGATACGATATGCTTTGCGGGCCAACCGATATGTAAGGTTTGGCTTTCAGCGTGATGCGTGTGGGTTTATTACCGGCTCCGGCCAGATTCAGTCCGAAATTAGCGATTGCTTCGGCACTTTTACCCGTCAAAGCCTCCTTCAGGTCTACTCCTATGGTAAGAGGTATTACCGAAGTTCCGCCGTTAGCCGGAATCTGAACCCTGTTTTCGTTAACGCCGCTCACCATTTCTATATCGTCGATAAGAAGTATCCAGTCGAGCCGGTTTAATCCGGCCACCGCGGTATTTGGATTTTTTGCCTCTACATTCAGTGTGAAATTCAACGGAAGGCTACCTCCGGAAGCGATTGCCGTCGTAATTTTGGCAGCATCCATAAGATTAAGGTCGCTCCAGTGATTAACCTGCTGAATATTAACTCCGGCAAGCCTAAGCTGTTCAACGCTGCTGAGCCTGAATTCACATTTCGACAAAGCTGCCATCTGGCGGGCCTGATCAAGAACATCACACGATGAGAATAAAACACTCAGCATGACAAAGAGCAGGTGAAATCTGTATTTTTTCATGATTTTCAACGTTTAGTGTTACAAATATAGGCTTTTTAGCCCGGAATGACCGTCTGCAGCGTTACTGCTCCGGAATCTCCCTTTTCGGACCCGGCTAACAACATAAACCGTGCAACTATTTCACCGGTTCAACGGACAATGGATTTTCATAAATTCGCCGCCTGTAAATGAGGTCATATGAGAACAATTCTCCTTCTGATTGCATCCAACATTTTTATGACATTTGCCTGGTACGGCCACCTTAAATTTAAGGAAGCTGCTCTGTGGAAGGTTATTCTGGTCAGTTGGAGTATAGCACTGTTTGAATACATGCTGATGGTTCCGGCCAACCGATTCGGTCACGGCACTTACAGCGTGGCACAGCTGAAAACGATTCAGGAAGTAATTACCCTGGTGGTTTTCGGATTCTTCTCTGTGCTTTTCCTTAAAGAACCTATGCGATGGAACTACCTTGTGGGTTTTGCCTTTATTGTAATGGCGGTATTTTTTATCTTTAAAAAATGGTAATCCGGATTTTGCGCCCCTATTTCCCTCTTCCCTGCAAAACGATTAGCATGGTGTAGATCAGAATTTTAAAATCCATTGCGAGCGACATATTTTCAATATACAGAATATCAAATTTCAGACGTTCCACCATTTCTTCCACGTTTTCAGCATATCCGTATTTTACCTGACCCCAGGAAGTGATTCCGGGTTTTACTTTCTGCAGAAGGCGGTAGTGCGGAGCGCGTTGCACAATCTGGTCGATGAAGAACTGGCGTTCGGGTCTGGGTCCTACCAGCGACATATCGCCCTTGAGTACCGACCAGAACTGCGGTATTTCGTCTAGACGTACCTTCCGGAGAAAACGTCCAAAGGGAGTAATACGGGGATCGTGTTTTGATGAGAGCTTGGGAACACCTTCGCGTTCGGCATCGATGTACATGCTGCGGAACTTTATCATTGTAAAGGGTTTCCCGTGCAAACCGATGCGTGACTGCCGGTAAAGTATTGGCCCGCGTGAAGTAAGCTTAATTCCTACTGCAACACCTATGTATGCCGGAATGAGAATAATAATAGCAATTACGGAGGCAACGATATCGATGATTCGCTTCAGCGATTGTTGCCAGGCCGGCATAAGGTCGGGAGAGATTTGAAGAAGCGGGGTGTGGAAAATCGACGTCGACTTAAGGGTTCCGAGCAGGTAGTCCTGCATATCGGGAATAACCTTGATAACAACGTTGGTATCCTCTACTTCGGTAATGATCTGTTCAATGGTCTTTACTTCCGACCGCTCTATGGCAATAATTACTTCCTCCACATTGTGCTCCTTTATAACTTGTTTCAAATCACTGATCTGCCCGAGATGTTTCAGGAATTTCTCAAGCTTGTAATCCTTATAAGGTGCGGCATTCACAAAACCAATGAAGCGGTTTCCGCTCGACTTTTCCTGATTTTCAATTTCGTTGTATATTGAAATGGCATTGCCGTTGCTGCCAACGATTATGGTATTGAATCCAATGAGTTGGTGATGAATACGGTAAGCAGTGATGGAAGTAAGAATAAGCCGCAGCAGGTAGGTGGGAGTAAAATGAAAAATAAAGAGTACAAGAACCGATTCATAATAATTCCGGTACGACACGATGGTATCGTCGAGAATGAGTGCAAAGAAAAGTATTATGACGCCGATAACGGTAATTAGCAGGGTTTGTCCCAGTTCACGCAACCTCGATTTACGGTAGATACGGCGGTAGGTGCCCATCATCACGTAGAGGCAAAGCCAGAAAACCGGTATAAATATTAACCCGTAGATTAGGTTTGAATCCTGGTAAATTACCTCAGGATAATCGAATACGTTAGAGTCGGCCGAATGTTTGCGGTACACAAAGAAAGCCCCCCAGGCGAGGATTGCAGCAATAACATCTGCGATAACATAGCGGGCTACCTGTAGTTTTCTGTTCATTTCGATGCTTTGAAGTGGATGAGTTTCAGGTTATCGAGATAAAGATTGGCTTCTTCCCTGCCACTTTCGGTTTGTGCGCCGACAAATATCCGGAAGTCGGTGGCGTTGGGTGTATCGTATTTTGGAACGGTGAGGTTTACATAAACCTTGTTCCATTTATCGGAAGGGTGCAGGTACAGCAAGGGTCGCTGAACCAGAATACCGGTAGCAAGGTAATGCACCCCTACTACCAGAATATTGTCGGTTTTATAATTCATCTCAAGAAAGACCTCTGAACCGGCAGAAGGAAATTCAAAGCTTTCTTTTGTTATCAATTCAAAGATGGATGTATCAGCAGGCAGATGGAAGTATGCTGAATATTCGTTAATCTCTCCCGGGAGATTGAATTTTTTTGAAGGATCTCCGGTTTTGCCAAAACCAACGGTGCTTTTGGATGTCATCTCCATGGAGTAGCTGTTCAGCTCAAATCCTTCCATCCAGGGGAAATACACATTGGATCGGTATGCTGTAATGGTATCGGTAATTACGATCACGCTGTCGCGGACGAGGTCTAACGTTTTTACGATGGGGCTATAATAAGGATAGATGGTTCGGGTACTGGCAATACCGTTCATTTTAATTCCCGGCCGGATGGTTACCCGTTGCATGCCCTCAGCCAGAATGGGAACGGTAGCCGGAAGTTCAAATGCCCCGATCAGAGTCTCATCCACATAAACCCATACATCCGAAATACGGTGCGAAGCAGTCCCCTGCTCGTACGTCGTGGAAAGACCCATCCGATCGATCCGGATGTATGAAGGGACGAGCGAATCGTCGTCTCTTTTACTGCAACCTACTGAGATTGCAATAATTATAATTGCATAAAATAATACCTTAAAAATTGGTACAGTACCCCTCATAATTCCCTGTTTACGCTTGCTTCTCCTTTATGCTCAGATGAACGCCGGCTGCAGGCTTTTATTGCCTGCTCCCGGCATTAAATAAAATATTTTTTAAACTTTTTTCCGGGATTATTCCACGCGGTTAGCAGCACTGTTCATTTTACCGATAATCTGATAAGCCAGATCAAGGGCCGCATATCCGTCGTTGATGGTAACCGGCGGAGGAGTATTGGAAATAATTGCGTCGGCAAAACGCTTAAGTTCAGATTGAATGGCATTGAGCGGCAAAACTTCCGGATTTTCAAAGAGGATTTGTTTGGGTTGCTTTCCCGGGCCAAGGTCGAGAATCATATCGAGCGGACGGGCCTTTTCCGGATCTATACCCTGCATCCGGATGATTTCAGTCTTCTTGGTAAGAAAATCGACGGCAATATAAGCATCCCGCTGGAAGAACCGCGACTTCCGCATATTTTTCATCGAGATCCTGCTGGCCGTGAGATTTGCAACACAACCGTTATCGAATTCGATACGGGCGTTGGCTATATCGGGAGTATCGCTCACAACGGCAACACCGCTTGCACTTACTTTACGGATATTGGCTTTCACAATACTCAGTACGATATCGATATCGTGAATCATAAGATCCAGAATCACGGGAACATCGGTGCCGCGAGGGTTGAACTGCGCCAGCCGGTGGGTTTCTATAAACATTGGATTCTGAATATACGGCGCAGCCGCGATAAAGGCAGGATTAAACCGCTCTACGTGACCTACCTGAACCTTAACGCCTGCCTCCTCGGCCAGACTTATCAGGGCTTTTGCTTCAGCAGGGGTGGTAACAACCGGCTTTTCAATAAACACATGCCGGAATTTTTTCAGAGCCTTGGATGCACAATCAAAGTGGGCAAGCGTGGGGGTGACAATGTCAACCACATCTACCTGGTCGATAAGCTCGTCAACGCCGGCGAAAGCTTTAATGCCAAGGTCGGCTTCCACCGCAGCGGCATTGGCCGGATCGGCATCGTAAAACCCCACAAGTTCATAAACCGTTGTCTGCTTAATGCATTTCAGGTGGATCTTTCCAAGGTGCCCTGCACCCAGTACTCCAATTTTGAGCATAGAAGAAAATAATTGGATGGTTAGTTAAACCCTGCGAAATTACTAATTTTGGCCACAATTCATAAACATCCGAAGAATTGCATGACGACAGGGAAATTTACGGACTCATTCAGGCATAAGGGGCTGAGGAAGAAGTTGGTTGAAGCAGTAAAGCAAAAAGGAATCACCGATATCGGCGTACTGGCTGCAATGGAAGCAGTTCCCAGACACTGGTTTTTCGACTCGGGATTTCTGGAGTTTGCCTATGAAGACAAGGCGTTTCCCATCGGTGCCGGACAAACCATTTCACAACCCTTTACCGTAGCATTTCAAACGCAGCTTATGCAGGTTCGTAAAGGCGATAAAATTCTGGAGGTTGGAACGGGATCGGGCTACCAGGCAAGCATTCTTTTCCAGATGGGTGCCAAGGTTTTCTCCGTGGAGCGTCAGCGTACACTTTACACAAAAGCAAAGGAAATGCTCCCTGAAGC
Source organism: Bacteroidales bacterium (assembly GCA_022837485.1). Classification (GTDB taxonomy): domain Bacteria; phylum Bacteroidota; class Bacteroidia; order Bacteroidales; family Lentimicrobiaceae; genus Lentimicrobium. The sequence continues at coordinate 41,238 of JALHHH010000007.1, read as the reverse complement.
CGGTTACCGGATTCGTACCTTTTTCGGAGATGGATATAAAGGTCTTCCGGCTTTCGCACCCTTCGACCGGATCATCGTAACAGCAGGTGCACCGTTTATTCCCGAAGCACTTACCGCACAACTTAAACCCGGAGGTATCCTGGTTATTCCCGTCGATAAAGAAGATTATCAGGTTATGACTACCGTAACCCGCGAAGATGACGGATCTTTCACAACCCGTCAGCATGGAGTTTTTCGTTTTGTCCCCATGCTGGGTGATAAAGCGCACGACTGATGCGTTCAGAAACTGTCCGACATAAGGCTCAGGCCTGGAACCTTCCCGGTTATTTCAGTTTAACCCGGACTTCAGAAGCAATCTGCAGAGCGGTTGTAAGGGTTTCCAAATCGGAATATAGTCTGCCGTCGGCTCCGGAGTGGTGACTGCGGCCAATGGGTTTCATAACGACCTCCACGCACTTTTCCTGCGGATCCAATTCTGCGGCATACACCACGGCCGGCTGCGATGAAGTCCGGTACTCTTTATCTCCCGGAAATTTATTGTTGGTCCAGTAACGGTTCCAGTCCCAAGTCTGGTTGATTTCCATAAGTATGCGGAATTTTCCGCTGACGGATTTGTCGGGCCTGGTTTCCAATGTAAAGCTGGCCTTAGGCGTAGCTCCGGAATAGGCATCGGGCACCTCAAAACCAGGTTTTGGCATGTAATTGCCAATGTCGTTAAGAATATTACGCTTATGTGCCCAGTATGGAAGTGCTGCCGGGCGAGAAATTTCTCCGGGCATCCACCGCCCTGTATGTTTGTCGCCGTAATCATAGACGCCTCTGGCAATGGAGCGGGAAACGTACAGTGTCTGAATATAATTTCCTTCCAAATCTTCTATCCAGAAAACCATAAGCGGATGATTGAAGCCAGAGCCTTTGATAAATGTGACATCAAGTTCGGGACCTTCCCCACCCGGATTGGTTACAAGGGTAATATGCTCCTCTGGCTTTGCTGTTTTCTTAAACCACTGTGCAGCAGCATCGGATACCAGCCAGATGCTGGCAAACAGGAGAGCGGCAACCATCAATGACGCCCTTTTTATGGTGTTTCCGTTTGTGTTCATTTTCATAAAAGTTTTAAAATTCCGCATTACCATCTTTTCTGCAGGTTTAGAATTCAACGATAATTCCGACCGAAGGCAGCAGAGTACCAGAGGTATTAACAACCTCCTTCAGACTGTAATTCCCGGTGACGGGATCCACCACATCCCGACCCGAAGCATCTTTTACCGTAATCAGGTCGGGTCTTCCCTGCTGCTGATAATTGTAAAGATTCTGCACGTCTATATAAAAATTAAGCGAAAACCTCTCGAAGAAATATTCCTTGTCGATGCGAAGATCCAGCTGCTGGAAATTATCGGTACGCTCCGTGTTGAAACGTTCAATATCCGGATATCCCTGCCTGCGTGCTTCCCATGCATCGCGCAGGGAAGAACGCTGAATATCCCAGGGAGTATATGGGGTACCTCCTGCAAACCTCCATTTCACACCCGCACTCCAGTTTCGCTTGAATTCGTGAAATAAAGTAAGATTGAGCAGATGGCCGTTATCCCAGGCTGAAGAGATAAAATTTCCGTTAACGTCCTTAAATTCGCTTCGAACAAGCGTATACGACAGAATGATGCTAGTTTTTTCCATCAGGCGTTCGCGTACGTAAAGCTCAAGTCCGTACGACCGACCCTTTCCTCCTGAATATACCTCCTCATTACCTACAACACCAAAATCTCCTCCCTTGTTGGCCAGAGAGATGGAATCGGTAACGGAAACGGGATAATTTCCATAAAGCTTATAAAATCCCTCCAGTGTAACCTTAACATCGTCGCGCCGACGGTATTCAAGACCTGCTACCAGGTGATCGGATTCGATGTAACGTAACTTGTTTAGTTTGTTAAGAAGTGTACCGTCCGAATCGCGGTAACCCAGGGTAGTATAGGCAGGCATCTGGAAATATCTTCCGGTATTGAAGTTTAAAAAAAGCTTTCCCGTAAGCGCATAGGCAGCAGAAAATCGTGGAGACAACTGCTGCAGGGGATTTGCCATGCTTTCAGAATAGGAATTGCCGTCGGTACGCAATCCCAGAGAAAGTACAAGCCTGTCACTTATAAAGTTGCGGCTTAACTGACCAAATACATGGTATTTAAACAGATCAATTTCTGATCCGTAATTCAGTGCGAGCAGGGTGTCGGTTGCCCTGGGAATAAATACTTTCGTAAAAGTTTCGGTAGTATAACGGGCATATTCTCCTCCGGCTCCCGCCAGAAATTTAAAACTACTGATCCGGGAGGTATTCTCATACCTTATTTTATTCTCCATCTCCTGCGAAACATAATCGAGCGTTCTGGGGAGATTTTCGTTATTGTCAATATGCTTGTATGCCACATTATTGAGCATGTTCCTGCTAATAACCCAGGTATCGTATGAATTGCCGCGATAATGCCGGTATACGGCACCAATGGCATAGTTCCACTGCTCATTCACCGGGAGGTAATCCAGTATATATTTCTGCCCTTCATCAGGATTTTGCAGTCCGGTATTCAGCTTGAACTGATCTATGGCACCAATTCCGAGAATGGTAATTTCATTTTTCTGATCAAGGCGGGTTTTGACTTTAAACTGAAAATCGTTGTAAGTGGGAAGAAAAGGAAGTCCAATAACATCGAACAAAAAACTCAGGTATGATCTTCTGGCAGAGAAGAGAAAGGTTGTATTTTCCATCAAAGGCCCATTGAGTGTGATCGAGAGATCGGAAGCCCCTACGGATGCTTTGGTAACGATACGTTCAGGGTTCCCGTCTACCATTCGCATCTCAAGAACGGAACTCAGTGCATTTCCCCGGTTTGCCGGGAATGCACCGGAATAAAAATCCACTTCACGGATAAAATCGGTATTAACGATCCCTATCGGGCCTCCCGATGCACCCTGCGTGGCAAAGTGGTTCAGATTCGGGATCTCCATTCCGTCGAGATAAAAACGATTTTCAGCAGGGCCTCCGCCTCTCACCAGTAGATCGTTGCGAAACGAAACTGTGGTTGCTACACCGGGCAGAGCCTGAATTACCTTGGAGATGTCGCGTCCGGCACCGGGACTCTTTTCGATCTCACCAATTCCAAGGGTACGCATTGAAACCGGACTCTCTTCCGTTTTCCGGAAAGGGAAAGCCTTTACAACCACCTGCTCAAGCTGAATGGATGTTTCCTGCATTGGTATGTCGATGTATGCTGTCCTGGCATTGGTTACCTGAATTTCCTCACTTATGTAGCTTTCAAACCCTACCGAAGATGCCGCAAGCTTCACAAATCCCGGGGCAATGCCTGTGAATGTAAAATTCCCGTCCAGATCGGATGTTGAACCTATATTGGTGCCGAAAACGATGATGTTGGCAAACGGTACCGGCTCGTTATTGGCCGAATTGTAAACCCTTCCGCGGATCACTCCGCTTTGCGCGAAAACATCCGCCTGGATCACCAGAAGAATAACAATAGAAAAAAATATCGCCCGCATAGACCAGCTATTATTTTTGTTTAATTTTTTAGTGCGTTTTAATCAACAATATCAAACACATTTTGTTTCAGAAATCAAAAAAAAATCTAACCACTGATCATAGCCCCGATTTCCGAGGCAATGTCGGAAGGACTCTGCCTTCCGTCGATCCATCGTATGGGTATGCCTCTTTTCTCCATACGGCGAAACCACGTCATTTGCCGCTTCGAAAACTGATGTATGGCCGTATTTAGATCTGAAAACATCCGGTCGTAACCTATTTTACCGGTCACGTAAAGCGTCAGATACCTGTATTCGAGACCGTAATACATCAACTCCTCCGGCGTCACACCTGTGTTCAATAAATTTTCGATTTCATTCAACATTCCTTCATTCAAGCGTGTCTGCAGCCGCCGGGTAATTCTTTCGCGGACAACCTCCCTGGGAAGGGATATTCCGGTTACAAGGTGTTTTTCCGACTCCCGTATGCGTTGCTGAAGTACTTGTTCCGTCGGTTCATGCGGAGCTGCCTTTGCGATTTCAATGGCACGGACCAGCCGCTCCCTGTCGTCCAGATCGGTAGTATTGTGAGGTTGGGTAAGAGAAAAAAGCATGCTTACCAGTTCATCCCGGCTCATGCCGGCGGCACGTGCCCGAAAGTCCGGATCAGGAGGCACTTCTGGCAACGCGTACAAGCCCAGGGCCGTTTCGAGGTACATACCGCTGCCTCCGCATACGATTACCTGCTTACCCCTGCTTTCCACTTCGGCTCTAGTTCTTCTGAAATCGTGCTGGTAGTGATAGATGGTGTAGGCAGTTCCTGGTTCGGCAATATCCAGTAGATGCGAAGGAACCCGCACTCCCTCAACGATGTAGTCATTCAGGTCTTTTCCGGTTCCGATATCCATTCCTCTATACACCTGACGAGAATCGGCCGAAATCACCTCACCCCCTGTACTGGCTGCCAGCAGTGCTGCTACCCGGGTTTTGCCCGAAGCCGTAGGCCCGAGTATGACAATCATTGGTTTTTCACTCATACCATCTGTTTCTCTTTTTGCATGGCTCTTTCCGCTTCAAAAAGCACGTTGCGTATGGCATCCAGCCGATTTATCGGATCGTTGCTGAACGAAGCAATTAATGCAGGAGTTTCTGAAAGCTTCCCGCTGGATGAAAGCAGAAAAAGCAGCTCGTTTATGCGGTCCTCATTGCTCCCCGGGAAAAATCCATTCACCGTTTTCAGATACTGAAGAATGCGCAATCCGTCGAGACGCTGCATACACGCCTTTTGGAAAGCCGGGAGTACCGGTGAATTTTTACGCAGGGGCTCCCAGAATGGTTTGCCTTCCGAAATGCTGCGGATAAAAGCATCCATAGGTGTTTCCACATCGAAAACCAATAACTTCTCAAAAAGATCGTACGTTTTCTTCACCCGGTCAAATGCCGTCATGGGGTAAACAGGATAACTGTCCCAGTTCCCGCCTCTTCCGCGTATCATTGCAGGGCCTGTCCCAAAATAAACCCGGTCGGAAAAGCGGGCCGCCGGATGAATCACGGCATCGCAATCCACGATAACGGGACCGGCTTTTCGCAGTTTCTGAATGAAATAAAAATCTTCACCGCTCATTTTCGGGCTAAGCCCCCCAACTCTTCGGTAATTGAATGCCGAGCACGCCATACCGGATCCAATTGCCGAAAAAGCATACGGATTGTTTATGCGCATCATATTCAGGTTATAATTGCGCATATACAACTCGTAGCGAAGGATGCAGCGATCCGCATCTTCTTCTCCGGTAAGTTTATGATAATAAGGCACCGAAAGTCCGGTCGCAGCGGGATAGTTGTTCATCTGGCGGACTACAGAACTGAAATAATTTGCCGGATAGCGGGTATCGGCATCCATGCTGACGATTATATCGTTGTCAGCGGCCATACGCGAGGCCTCGTCCATTGCAATCTTACGCGCCCAACCTACCCCGTGTTTTCTTCCAATCCAGCCTTTTCCCCTGCTGCTGCGGTCGATAACCACTATCTCAGTTCCTGTCAGCGAATTAAGGTAACCGAGCGTAAGGGCGTTGTCGCGGCACACCTCTGCCTTCCCGGGATTGTCCCACCACTCTTCCGGCTGATTGACGCATACCACAAGCACACTTTCCGGGAAATTCTGTGCCCGGAAATCCTCAATCAGATAAGGAATGTTTTCCGATTCATTAAGCACGGGAAGAGTGGCATAAACTTTCGGCATGCTTTTGTTGTTAGATACACATACACATTACTGCATACGGTTGATCTTTCCTGATTTTTTTTGCGGGATGCGATCCTGTAATTGCGGAAAGGTATGCAGCAATTCACTGCAAAGGTAAACAACGCAATCAATGGAAACGAACGAAGTACTGGATAAACTTCCCCCTCATCTGTTAAGCCTGGTGATCGATCAGCCCTACAACAGCTACACGGCTCAGGATCAAGCGGTATGGCGCTATGTGATGCGGCAGAATGTGAAATTTCTGAGCCATTATGCCCATGGAAGCTATACCGGAGGCCTGAAAAAAACCGGCATAAGCATCAGTACCATCCCGCATATGTACGGCATGAACCGGATATTAAAAGAGATAGGCTGGGCAGCCGTTGCAGTTGACGGGTTTATTCCTCCTGCTGCATTTATGGAATTTCAGGCTTACAACGTTCTTGTTATTGCCGCAGATATCCGCCCGGTCGACCAGATTGCTTATACCCCTGCTCCAGACATCATACATGAAGCGGCAGGTCATGCTCCTATAATTGCCGATGAAGAGTATGCCGCCTACCTGAAATTCTTCGGTGAAATCGGATCCAAAGCGTTTTCGTCTGCCCGCGATTACCAGATGTATGAAGCCATCCGGCACCTTTCCATTTTGAAAGCGGATCCCTACACATCCGCGAAAGCGATAAAAGAAGCCGAAGAAAAGCTTGCATACCTGGAAAAAAACATGGGGAAGCCCAGCGAAATGGCCCTTATCCGCAACCTTCACTGGTGGACGGTGGAGTATGGTCTGATCGGCGATACAGAAAATTTTAAAATATACGGAGCCGGACTGCTTTCCTCCATAGGCGAAAGCATGAATTGTCTGAGTCCTGCAGTACGAAAATTATCTTACTCCCTTGAAGCAGCACATACCGGATTTGATATCACAACGCAGCAGCCACAGCTCTTTGTAACTCCCGACTTCCGGCATCTGAACGATGTGCTCAACGAATTTACCGACGGAATGGCACTTAGAAAGGGCGGAGCTTATGCGCTGAACGCTGCAGAAGAATCGGCCAATACGGCCACGGCAGAACTGAGTTCCGGACTTCAGATATCGGGTACGTTTGAAGACTCCGTCGTTATGGACGGCAAAGTAGTTTACGTGAAGACCGCAGGGCCAACCAGTCTGAGTTTCAAGAATAAGGAACTGCCTGGCCATGGCAAGTCCTATCATACGCATGGTTTTGGGAGTCCCGTAGGGAAACTCATGGGAGGCTTGAACCTTGAAATGCTGAGCACTGGGGAGTTGCAGGATGCAGGATACAATACCGGCAGAAGAGTCAGCCTGGAATTTGAAAGCGGTGTAAAAGTCGCCGGCATGTGTGAATATATCACCAGCCGTGAGGGCCGGAATCTGATTATGGGGCTCTCCGATTGCACGGTTACATTCGTAGGGGAGAAACTGTTTGACCCCGCCTGGGGGTTGTACGACATGGCTATAGGTGCTGTAATAGCCTCGGCATGGCCGGGACCGGCCGATGCAGCAGCGTTTGAACTCAGTTATGAGCCTCCGGCAGAAAAAACCCACAGGATTGAACACACTAACGAAGCCCTCGCACTGCATGCCCTGTACCAACAACTGAGAAACCTGAGAGATGGCGAAACCATACCCTTCGATGCCAGCGAATTTGCAGCTGAATTGCTCAGTAAACATCCGGATGAGTGGCTTCTGATTACCGAATTTCTTGAGTACCTGCATCAACTGAAAGCACAACCCGAATTGGAGAAAAGACTGATTAAACACCTGGAAGAGCTTTCGGACCGGATTCCGGGATACTGTAAACTTATTGCCGACGCCCTGGCATTATTTCAATAGCCTTTCCATAAAACCAGCCAAAATTTAAGCGTTCTCAACAAAGGAAAATTCCGGTTGAGGATAAACAAACGCTTATGTCCGTAAGTCAGCACCGCACCCAAATGTATAGTTATTTTACTATCTGGCGGTAAATAACAACTTATTATGTACTTATGTGCATAATTAAATAAATAATCCGAAAAAAGGAGGTTCTTCAATTGTATATTGATCAGAAATAGTACTTTTGCACCAAACCGGAGTCAATTAATTCCGGATTTTATCGGATGAAGAGCATACGGATACGTCAATTTTCAGGCAGGATGGCCCTACTGGCCACTGCATTCCTCGTATTCTGGATGTATCTCGGTTCGCTCATCAACTTCCACCAGCATCACATTTTTGGCCGTACCCTTATTCCCAACGGCATCATCAGTAAAAGAGAGGAAGATACTTCTCTGAGCGAAGATCTTCCATCGTTTGATCTGTTTAACGCGGATGCCTGTGCAGATGAATTAATTGTGCGGCTTCCCGGAATTCCCGAGTGCGATTTTTTGTTCTCTGAATGTCAGAGCTGCAATTCCATTCTTAACGGCATTCCCGTATCGCACGGTCTGCGTGCACCGCCCTCCCTGTCCTGATTCCCCTCAAATCCTGAATTTCAATCACAGCGCAGCCAGCACTGTGCCCAATTGTTTTATTTAAAACTCACTTTTACGATGAAAAAAGTCAATACTCTCATTATTGCTATTGCCCTGCTGTCTGCTGCAGCAACACGGGGCGTTAATGCCCAGACCCAATATACTGCATCCATGGGTCCCCAGTATGTCAACGAAGTTTTCTTCTCGCTTCGCAACGGAGAGGTAAAAACATCGCCTCGCAACATCTGGGATATTGCTTTCTATACCAACGCTTTCAGCGCCGGTATCATTACCAACGACGGATCCGGTGTTGCACTTTATGCTTACCCGAATGCTGCAGCCGACGGATTCGACAGCTTCGACACAACCGGTATGGCTTCGTGGCAGAGGTTATACAACAACACGGCCGAATGGGAAGACGGCGCTTTCAACCGCAACGCACTCGGACATCCCGATTACGGCTGGGGCATTTACAGCATGACAACCCACGATCTCACAGGGGACTCTCTTTACCTCATCAAGCCATTGGATGGTATATACAGGAAACTGCATATCGTTAAAAAGATATCCACCCAGAACAAGTACATTATCCGCTATGCACATCTCGACGGCAGCAACGACCGTACCGATACCCTGGAGGTAAATCCGCACAACACCAAAATGTTCATGGCATTTTCGTTTGCCACAGGCATCGTTGACCGCGAACCTGCAAAAACCGACTGGGATATTCTGTTTACCCGCTATACAGCCCAGGTGATGAATACGCCGTATCCAGTCAATGGTGTTCTGCACAACAGCAGCATCACCATGGCAGAAGCTCATCCGGTAGGGCCGGCATATACCGACTGGTCGATCCTGGAATTCAAAACGGATCCCGATGTTATCGGGCACGACTGGAAGTCCATAAATATGTCGACATTCCAGTGGGAGATAACCGATTCTCTGGCCTATTTTGCACAATCGGCCGACGGATCGGTGTACAAAATCGTAATGGAAGGTTTTTCGGGATCTGGCACAGGAACATCAACCTTTACCGTTGATATTCTGGCAACGGCCTCGGCAAACCTCAACCAGATTGAAGGCGTAAAGATATATCCCAATCCGGCAACCGACAAGCTGGCAATTTCACTTCAGGGAGCACTAACACAAGGCAATGCCGTTCTTTACGACCTAAGCGGACGTGTAGTACGGACGCAGCAGCTCGACCGGTCGCTTATACATGAAATCGGACTCGAAGGTGTAACTTCCGGTACGTATGTACTTCGCATCACCGGCAAAAATCAAACCTCATCTTTTAAAGTTATCGTAAGATAATGACAAAAATATTGTTACAACTCTTCATTGCTCTTTTACTTCCCTTTGCGGGAATGGCTCAGGAAATGCCTGTACGTGTGGTTGACGCGCGTACAGGCAAGCCTGTTGCTTTTGCGCACGTAAAAGCTATGGAATCAGGAACCACAGCGCCGCGGTATTTCGTTACAGGTATGGAAGGAGAAATCCGTTACATCCTGAACCAAACCACCATTTTCCAGGCTTCGTTTGTTGGCTATCAAACGCTTACCGACACGCTATCTCCGGGTGACGAGCCATTGCTGCGCATGCTTCCCGAGGTGTTTTCGCTCGACGAAGTTGTTGTAACGGCACAATACAATCCCGGCAGTGCCGAACGGTCGCTTTACCGTGTAAACGTCATCAACCAACTGCAGCTCAGAAGGTCGGCATCGCCCGATCTGGCAGGATTACTGAGAAATCAGATGAACGTCCGCTTCAGTCAGGATGCATCCCTGGGTACGGGGATGAGCCTGCAGGGACTCTCGGGCGAGCACGTTAAAATATTAGTCGACGGTGTGCCAGTTATAGGGAGGCTCAACGGCAGCATCGACCTTAGTCAGATAAACCTCCAGAATGCCCGTCAGGTAGAGATTATTGAGGGACCGATGTCGGTAATTTACGGCAGCAACGCCATGGCCGGGGTCGTCAACATCATCCCCATGGAACTTCCGGGCAACAGCATTAGTGCCAACGCCGGAACGTATCTTGAATCGGTGGGAGTGATTAACTTTGACGGTGGTTTTAGCATGCGGAAGGGTAAACACTCCTACGGGCTTCAGGGCGGAAGGAACTTTTTCGGGGGTTATAGCCCGTTTGAGGATGGTCGCACCTCGCTCTGGAAACCCAAGCGCCAGCTGAATGCCGAAGCCAGTTACAGCCTGGCACTTAAAAAGATACACCTGAAAACCCGTCTTACTGGATTCGATGAACTGTTGCTCGTGAGAGGCAACCTGCTGCCACCCTATTTCGAAAAAGCATTTGATAACCACTTTACTACCCGAAGACTGACGGCCAAAGCCGACTTCTCCACCAGGGGATCAAATCCGTTTACATCGGCCAACTCGCTTTCGTTTTATCAAAGGGTAAGAACCCTTTATTACAACGACCTTACCATACCCGAAAAAACACCGACAGAATACGACACCACCGGATTCGGATCCTTCCTTTCGCGTTCGATGTATGCTTACCGCAACGAAAACGGACTTTTCAGCACTCAGTTCGGATACGATGCCAATGTGGAATGGGCAACCGGCGAACGTATCGGCAACCAGAACCAGAACATAGCCGATGTTGCAGGTTTTGCAACTTTCCAGCTGCTGCCGGCCGACTGGCTATCGCTGCAGCCGGGATTCCGGTATGCCTGGAACAGCAGGTTCAGCTCCCCGCTGATCTATGCACTTCACGCCAAAGGCGGTCCCTGGAAAGGATTCCAGCTCAGGGCTTCCTACTCAAATGGATTCAGGGCACCGTCGCTTAAAGAACTTTATCTCTATTTTGTGGATGTAAACCATAACATAACCGGGAATCCGGATCTTAAACCCGAAAACTCAAACCATCTGCAATTTCAGCTCACCCATCGCATTGAAAAAGTAACCTATGCTACCGAGGTGGAGGGTCGCTTTTTCCTGAATAACATCGAAGACGGAATAACGCTGGCTGAAACCGGTGATGGATCGTATACCTATTTCAATCAAGACTTTACACGCACAATGGGCTATTCGGGAAGCATTCGCTCATCTCTGTATCCCATGTTTGACTTCCGTATGGGATGGGGAAATACGGGAAAATCGAGTCTGCTGCAGAATTCCAAACCGGTTAAACTTTACTGGTCGCCCGAAGTGACCTCCGAAATTACCTGTCGCGTCGATAAGCGCGATCTGCATATTACCGCCATCTATAAGTACACCGGCAAAACAACCCGCATCTACATGGATTCTGCGGGTGAACTGACGGAAGGATTTATGGATGCCTATCATAACCTTGACCTTACGGTATTAAAATCCTATTTTAACAAGCGGCTTTCGGTAAATGCGGGAGTTCGTAACCTGTTTGATGTTACCAGCATTTCATCCATCGGAGGAAGCGGAGGCGTGCACTCATCCGGCGGAAGCAGTGTACCAGTAGCCTGGGGCCGGACGTTCTTTCTGAAACTTTCCTACTCAATTACCAAAGATGAACCGGAAACTAAATAATAACAGCCTGTTGCTGGCACTTATGCTTTTACTCTCTTCCTGTTTTAAGGAAGACGAAATTGTTGTACCTCAAAAGCCCGGCAACGTTGAAACTGTAACCATCGAAATGCTGCCCGATTATACCCTGCAGGCATACTTCAGCTTCTCAGCCGGCGGCATTATAGCTACCAACGAACGAAGCGAATACGATCTGCTTCTGAGTACCGAACCCGGTAATTTCACCCTCTGGCTCAATACATCTTTGTTTATGTATGCCGCGCATACCGGTGTCTACGATTTCAATGAACCGCTTACAACCCAGGGCCGGGAATGGTTATTCGATCAGTCATCGGGAAAACCCGACAGCAATGCCATCGGAACATGGTGGAAGTTTGAAGCCGGAAGATATACAGGAACAGGAGAAGTACTGCTGATAGACCGCGGAATTGACGCCGAAGGGATGCCCCGGGGATATCTGAAAATACTTCCGGGCATCGACCCGTTAACCGGAAATGTCCACCTGCGCATTGCCAGACCCGACGGTTCTCAGGAACGCGAATTCACCTTACAGAGAGATCCTTCGAGACGCTTCGTCTCCGTATCGTTCGACAACGGCGTTAACGATCCGCAGATTGAACCTCCATCCCTTGATTGGGACCTGCATTTTACAACATACACTACTCTGCTTTTTACCAATACCGGCGAACCTTATCCCTATCTTGTGAACGGAGTATTACTCAACGACACCCTGGTAAGAGCCATTCCCGATACCACTTATCCTTTCAGGGAAATCACACGCGAAATCGCCGAAAACCTTGAACTCTCGGCTCAACGCGATATTATTGGCTACGACTGGAAAGAAATAAACGGAGACGTAACATCCGGGAACATCACCTACACGGCCAGGCCGGATCTGAGCTATGTGATCCGCGACAGCCGTGGCATCTTATACAAACTCAGATTCATCGATTTCTACAACAACCAGGGAAAGAAAGGCTACCCTAAATTTGAATATCAGAGACTATAACAACAATCCCTTACATGTGTGTGACGCTGAAACCCGGTTGTGTGAGCCGGGTTTCTTTTTTTGTTGGTAACCTTATTGCAGAAAACTACAGAATCCGATATAGAAAAACGAAGCAGAAAAAAGTTTAACGATTTCGTTTCCAACGCCGAAGGTGGTTTATCTCACTCTGCAATTATACCGCTTCCGATGCCGCTTTCAGCTCTTCCAGACTGGTGATTACACCCATGTCGAGGTTTTTCTGAAAATAAGCGCGGAATAACCCGGGAAATAATCCCCGAAGGCTTTCTTCTACCGTTACGATTGTATTGTTCTCCTTTTCTTCAAATGTCCAGTTATGGATAGCACTGGTACCAATGGTTGTACCCGTCCAGCCAAACATTAACAACGGTTTTACCGTATGAATTTCTGATTTAAACGAAAGTCCCCCGGCTTTCCAGTCAAATTTTGTTCCCTCTCTGATTTCCCCGTGGACTATTATTTGCGTAACCGCCTTTTGCCACTTTTTCCAATTGTGTATGTCCGTAAGTACTTTCCAAACAGTACCGATCGGTGCATTAATTTCAATCCGGCTTTTTGACTTCACTGGTGCATTTTCATTAACGGGGATATTCATAGATCCTATTTTTTTCTCAGACACCAAAAAGAATTTATTTCTCTGACGGATGGAAAACACTGCGGGAATTTCGTTATAATCAGGAAAACAGATATCCAACGGCCAGTGCTTCGCGCTTTCTCCCATCGGCAAGATAGCGCCGAATCAGCAGATGCAATTTTTCGAGCCGGGCATCTGCAGTCAGGATTTCTGTTTCCAGGATGGCTTTCACATCGGTATTAGCCGAAGCCTGCAGCAGTTCGTCCGGACCGGGGGCAGATTCAACGGATCCGAGTTTGCCGAGTTCATTGCCCGTAAGCACCGGACTGAGTCGCAGCGATGCGGGCAGACCGTCAATTCCCAGCGCAGGTTTATCGAGGGGTTTCTCCACCTCAAAAAGTGCCTGTCCGTTTGCCCTTACGTAGTAGTTCCCACCCATTCTTCCCACCAGGTCAATCATACGGGTATTGATCAATCCATCGGAAGTCAGAAAACGTTCATCGGCATGAAGCCTCACCACATCGCAGATAACAAGGTTGGCAGCGCCTCCCCCGTTACCGGTTTCAATAACATTGCGAACTTTACATTCCCATTGAACCGGAGATTCCTTTACCCTGAACGGCCTTACCACCTCCGATGCCATAGGTGTGAAGCCAGACTTTTCAAATTCGCTGACACCCGCCGGAAACTCCGTACTTGCCAGACTCACCTGCTCCACCATCGAATAGGTAACCGCATTGATCACCACCTCAGGAATTTCACGAATGTTGTTGAACGTATCCTTTGTTGTATTGTCCCTGCCCCTTCGCGAAGGGCTGAAAATGATGGTAGCCGGGTTAACGCCGAACGCATTGAAAAAACTGAAAGGCGCCAGGTTTTGCCGGCCCCTGGAATCTATGGTACTGGCAAAAGCAATCGGTCTGGGTGCGATTGCTCCAAGCATCAGCTTGTGCAGCATTGCATGTGGAATATCGGCCGGATTGATGGTTTTAAACATAAAAATCTTTTCTTTTTCTAATTTCGTTTCGGTTGTTAACGTTGCTTCCGGAAATAAGTAGAGCGCATATTCAGAATTTTGCCGGCAGTATATTTACCCGGCACTCCCCAAAGCCGATGCGAAGTCCGTTTTTCGCAGCATATCCGCGCATGATCACGGCATCGCCGTCATCGATAAATTTTCGCTCTTCTCCGTCGGCAAGCTTAAGCGACTTTGTTCCCCGCCAGGTAAGTTCTAGCATCGAACCATACGAACCGGGCTCCGGACCGCTGATGGTTCCCGAAGCGTAAAGATCGCCGGTGGTGATGTTGCAGCCGTTTACCGTGTGATGCGCCAGTTGCTGGCAAATATTCCAGTACATATGTCTGAAATTCGACCGGCAGACCAGGCTCTCTCTGCCTTCCCCTGGCTGAATAAACACCTCCAGGTTTATGTCAAAATTCCTTAACCCTTCTGTTTGCAGATACGGAAGCACTTCCGGATCCTGAACGGGGCCAGCCACTCTGAACGGCTCCAGAGCATCCAGGGTTACAATCCATGGTGAAACCACCGAGCCGAAGTTCTTCGACAGAAATGGCCCGAGGGGAACGTATTCCCACGACTGTATGTCGCGCGCCGACAAATCGTTGAACAGCAGAAATCCAAAAATATAATTCTCTGCTTCCTTTGCTTTTACACTTTCTCCGAGCTCTGTGCCGCGACCGACAACGAAAGCCATTTCCAGTTCGAAGTCGAGCATTTTGCTGGGCCCGAATACCGGAGTCTCAGCTCCTGCCGGCATGGCTTGTCCCACGGGGCGATGAATACCGGCTCCGGAAACTACGATAGATGATGCCCTTCCGTGATATCCTACCGGCAAATGCTTCCAGTTCGGGAGCAGGGCATTTGCTGGATCACGAAACATTCTGCCTACATTTGTCGCATGTTCAATGCTTGAATAAAAGTCGGTGTAATCGGTAACCTTCACCGGCATAAGCATTTCCACTTCCCCGGCAGGCTTTAATGCAATGGATTCAATCATCCGCTTCAGGTTATTATCCGGAGCATGTTCCGTACTGAAGATTTCCTGAAGGCGTTTTCTTAATTTTCGGTGGACATCCTGCCCCATCGAAATGAAATCGTTCAGCACCGGTTGGGTAAAAACATCTTCGAAATCAAAACCAGGTTCGCTGAACAAACCGAGTGCGTATAGCTTGCTAAGATCTGCTACCGTATCGCCTATCCGGGTTACAGCAAAGGTATTACCACCGGCACGGGCGATGCCATAGGGCAGGTTTTCGATTGGAAAATCGCTTTCTTCCGGGATGGAAACCCAGGATTTTATCATCATATTACAATTCGTTATTAATTCACTTCCCGATAATTTCCGATTAAAGCGTTCCGCGCCGGATCTGCTCCAGTTCAATGGCTTCGAACAGGGCTTTGAAATTTCCTTTGCCGAACGACTTAGCTCCTTTACGCTGAATAATTTCATAGAATACCGTGGGACGGTCTTCCACGGGGCGGGTGAATATCTGCAGCAGGTATCCCTCATCGTCGCGGTCGACCAGTATGCCCAGTTCTTTAAGTGAGAGAAGTTCCTCATCAATGGTTCCGACCCGGTTGAGTACGGTATCGTAATACGAACCAGGCACGGTCAGAAATTCTATTCCGCGGCTTCTGAGATCTCGAACCGTGGCAATGATATCATCGGTAGCCATGGCAACATGCTGAACTCCGCTCCCGCCGTAGAAATCGAGGTACTCTTCCACCTGTGAGCGCTTCTTGCCTTCTGCCGGCTCGTTGATGGGAAATTTGATGCGACCGTTTCCGTTGGTCATCACCTTGCTCATCAGTGCCGTATATTCAGTGGAAATATCTTTATCGTCAAACGAAACCAACTGACTAAATCCCATCACATTGGCATAAAATTCCACCCATTTGTTCATCTCATTCCAGCCGACGTTGCCCACCATGTGATCTACGTATTTAAGACCGGTTTCAGGTGTACGATATTCCGGATTCCAGGCCGTGAATCCAGGAAGGAAAGGGCCGTTGTACCGGCTGCGCTCCACAAATACGTGCACGGTATCACCGTAAGTATGAATGCCCGAGGTCACCACTTCACCGTTTTCGTCTTTATCCGTTTTTGGTTCAAAGTAAGATTTCGCACCGCGTTTAGTTGTCTCTTCCCACGACTTGCGGGCATCGTCGACCCAAAGGGCAACTACTTTGATGCCGTCGCCGTGCTTCATGGCATGCTGAGCAACCGGACTGTCGGCCACGAGCGAAGAGGTAAAGACGAATCGTATTTTCCCCTGTGCCAGCACGTAGGAAGTCCGGTCTTTTAATCCGGTTTCCAGTCCGGCATATGCCAGCGGCTGAAATCCAAACGCTGTCTGATAATAATAGGCTGCCTGTTTTGCATTTCCAACATAAAATTCAACGTAATCGGTGCCATTCAAAGGCAGAAAATCGGTGGTTGTATTCATTTGATTCGGATTGTTAAGGTTTTAAAAATGGTTATTCTGAGGATGACTCCGGCTATTCAAGCCACGAACGGTGGTATGCGGGATCTTCAATCTCCATGGCCTGCCGGGTAATCCAGAGCGGACGAAAAGTATCGACCATTACCGCCAGTTCGCGCGTTTCTTTGGCTCCCAGGCTCTTCTCCACCGTTCCCGGGTGCGGACCGTGCGGGATCCCTATAGGATGCAGGGTAATTTGTCCGCGTTCCACGTGTTTCCGGCTCATAAAATCCCCGTCGACGTAATAGAGCACCTCATCGGAATCCACGTTGCTGTGGTTGTAAGGAACGGGTATGCTGAGCGGATGGTAATCGTAAAGTCTGGGCACGAATGCACACATCACGTAATTGTGTGCCTCAAAGGTCTGATGAACAGGGGGCGGCTGATGGATTCGCCCGGTAATGGGTTCAAAATCGTGAATCGATAAGGCATATGGATAGTGGTATCCGTCCCATCCTGCCACATCAAAGGGATGGGAGGCAAAATGGTACGGGAAAAGCTGATGTTCTTTTTTTATCATCACTAAAAAATCGCCCTTCTCGTCGTGTGTAACCAGCTTCGAAGGCTTGCGGATATCGCGCTCGCAGAATGGGGCATGTTCTTCAAGCTGACCAAGTTTATTCACGTAGCGCTTCGGAAAACGAATGGGGCTGTATGATTCAACAATAAACAGGCGGTTGTCGGAGGTATTAAAGCTCAGCTGATAGATAATCCCGCGAGGAATTATCAGGTGATCGCCGTAACCGAATTCAAGTTCCCCGTACATGGTTTTAAGCATTCCGGAACCCTCGTGAACAAAAATCATCTCGGAGGCCTGCGAATTTTTAAAGAAATAGCCCTCCATCGATTTACGGGGAGCAGCAAGAACTATAGCAAGGTCGTTGTTAACCAGTACCGGCACCCGGCTCTTCAGGTAATCGTCGGCCGGAGGAACTTTAAATCCCTGAAAGCTGCGATGCTGCATATTGTTTTGAAGAGCGATTTCGGGTTTCACGTCCACCGGAGCATCCACGCTGAGCACTCCGGTAGGCGGATACAGATGATACGTAAGCGAATAGGCATCCGAGAAGCCCTCGGTAGATACAAGTTGTTCGGAATACAAGCCGCCGTCGGGTTTGCGGAACTGTGTGTGCCGCTTGGGCGGGATTTGTCCTAACGTATGATAATGTGGCATGATAAAACGGTTTAGCGTTCGGAAAACGTGCGGCAGCATTGCGAAACTGCCGATTAATCAACAAGTTTGAAGCGCTAATGTTCAACCCGGCAGCAGCGTTGGCCGCATCCCGTATGAGAAAATAAAGGGTAGGTGCTAATGCAGGATACGACAATTCCTGCTCAGATGGTACCGTTCTCTATCATGAGAACAATGGTCTCTATGTCGCGGTCTTTACCTTGCGGATCGTATTTTTCCTTGAGGTTGTAACCGAAGATTTTGCTCAGGTTTTGCCAGAAGAAGGCTACAAACGATCCACGGAGCTCTTTTACAATGTTGTAGGTGGGATTTCCGGTCTCCCGGTCTACCAGCTTAAGCAGAATTTTACCCTGTGTAAACGTAAGAGCCTTTAGTTCGTTGCCAAATTCGGCTTTCAGTTCATCTTCTGCTTTCCGGTAGTATTTTTTTTGTTCCTTTTCGGGAAGGCCTGCCATTATATTACCGTACTCCTCGAGTTTCATCCCGGCAAGGCGGGCATAGGGATAAACTTTCTTGACGTTACGCACCAGGCGTTCAAACTTCCGCTGTTCCCAGGGGCTGCGGTAGATGATATAGCCTTTCACCCTAAGTTCGGGAAGATAAATCTGCGGGATGGTATCGCCGTTAATGACCTTAGCTTTGAGTACGTTAACACCCTCGTGCTGAGCCTGCAGCCCATAGCAGGCGGCCATAATTGTGATGAACAGGGCCAGGCGTTTCATATCGGGAAGATTGGTTCCGGTTATTCGGCTTCCGTTATATCAAAATTAGTGCCGGATATAAAAATAACGCTTTCCTGCCTGATTTGTTTCACTCATCCTTTTGCAGAATGCAGTTGTAGTACCTCAGGCAACGCGCAGGCGCGAGAGGTTGGTTTTACCAAGCTTCTCCTCTGCATAGTCCCGGGTAATTTTCAGTTCTCCGGACGATTTATTGGACGGCATCTCAAACATAGCATCAATTAGGATGGCTTCCACGATGGAGCGCAGTCCACGGGCGCCAAGCCTGAATTCTATCGCTTTATCCACGATGAAATCGTAAGCCTGTTCGTTGAACGAAAGTTTGATACCGTCCATTTCGAAGAGTTTGGTAAACTGACGAATGAGCGAATTCCGGGGTTCTGTGAGGATCAGTCTGAGTACGTCCCGGTCGAGGGGGCTCAGATAGGTAACTACCGGCAGCCTACCGACGAGTTCGGGGATAAGTCCGTAACTCTTAAGATCCTGTGGAGCAACGTATTGCAGCAGATTGCTGCGGTCGATCTCCTCCTGATCGCGTCCTGCTGAATATCCAATAATGTTGGCATTCATGCGTGCTGCAATTTTTTTCTCGATGCCATCGAAAGCACCTCCGGCCACAAAAAGAATATTATGCGTATTGATCTGTATCATACGCTGTTCGGGATGTTTCCGGCCTCCCTGTGGCGGAACATTAACCACCGTACCTTCCAGCAGCTTCAGCATGGCCTGCTGAACTCCTTCACCGGAAACATCGCGGGTGATGGACGGATTATCGCTTTTACGGGCAATTTTATCGATCTCATCTATGAAAACAATACCCTTTTCGGCGGCAGCTACATCGTAATCGGCAGCCTGAAGCAAACGCGAAAGAATGCTCTCCACGTCCTCACCAACGTAACCGGCTTCGGTAAGAACGGTGGCATCGGCTATACAGAACGGAACATGCAGCAGACGCGCAATGGTTCGGGCCAGTAAGGTTTTACCGGTTCCGGTTTCGCCAACAAGGATAATGTTTGACTTCTCAATTTCCACCTCATCCTTGGTAACGGGCTGTCCGATACGTTTATAATGATTGTATACTGCAACGGAAAGAACCCGTTTGGCATCATCCTGACCTATAACGTACTGATCCAGGTATTCCTTAATCTCGGCAGGCTTATGAAGCTTCATCCGTGAAAAGTCCTGGGGGTGAACCGTCTTCAGCTCTTCCTTTAATATATCCTGTGCCTGATCGATGCAATAATCGCAAATGTGTGCATCCAGACCGGCGATCAGCATATTGGTTTCGCTGCGCGGACGACCACAGAAGGAGCACCTTTCTTCTTTCTTGGGCATAATATGTATAACTGTTAACTATTGATTACCGGAACCGGCATTCGTAACCCAGTTTTCCAGACGATTAATACAAATCACCTCATTCCGGACTGCAAAGTTACGAAATTAACGGGGTGTGAATACCGAAAACATGTCCGGATTCATGCTGGCGACCAGGGTAAAAATAAACAGGGCACAGCTAATCCTATCGGGCTGAAAATGCCTGACCGCAAAGTCAGGGCAGCCGTGCAGGTGATAAAACTGTGCCCTGTCTGTCAATAAATGATTTATCAGGCTTTCCTTTCCCTGAAAAGGACTTCGTCGATCATACCATAGCTTTTGGCTTCTTCGGCCGTCATCCAGTAATCGCGGTCTGAATCCTTTTCAATCTTCTTGTATGGCTGGTTGGAGTGTGAAGCGATGATTTCATACAACTCCTTCTTCAGTTTCAGTATTTCACGGGTGGTGATTTCGATATCGGAAGCCTGGCCCTGTGCTCCACCCATGGGCTGATGAATAAGGATACGGGAATGTTTGAGCGCGGTACGCTTTCCTGCGGAGCCGGCACACAGCAGCACGGCACCCATGGAAGCAGCCATTCCGGTACAGATAGTTGCCACATCCGGAGCGATGTACTGCATGGTATCGTAGATTCCGAGACCGGCATAAACCGAGCCTCCGGGTGTATTCAGGTAGATCTGAATGTCTTTACGGGGATCTACCGACTCCAGAAACAGCAGCTGAGCCTGGATGATATTGGCAACATAATCATCTATTGGGACTCCCAGAAAGATGATTCTGTCCATCATCAGACGTGAAAAAACATCCATTGTGGCGATGTTCAGCTGGCGTTCCTCGATGATGGTGGGGCTGATGTATCCATTCACCTGTGAAGTAAAGCGATCGAGGGTCAGACTGTTGATCCCCAGATGCCTGGTAGCATATTTCTTAAATTCGTTTTGCATACGTTTAGGTTTTATTCTGTCAAATTTACATTTTTTTCGCGAATTCAATCCAATCAAAGAAATAATCCGGAACTAAAATACCCGGCGAATATCGTGCCAACGGGCACTTTGGCAGTTTACGGATACAAAGAATTCGTGTAATGTCAGTCCAGTACAACAAAAGAGGCTGCCCTTTTAAGACAGCCTCTTCTAAAATATCAACTCAGGCCTGTACGCCCGACGTATTTACTCCTGAACGGAAGCAAGTTTTACGAAATCGTCGTAAGACACCACTTTTTCGTCAAGAGTAATTTTTTCTTTCAGCAGAGCGAGCAGTTTTTGTTCGAAAAGCTGATCGTTGATGCGACGGACGTCGTCCTTATTTTTCATAAAGGAATCGACGATGGTTTCGATACGCTTTTTCATATCCTCGTCCATGTCACCGCCGGGTCTTCCGAAGTAGCCCCTGAAAACATTGCGGATCTCTTCTTCCGAAACCGAAATGCCGTGATCGTGAATCATGCGGTTTTCGATAAGCTGCCAGCGCATCGACTGTGCATAGCTGTCGTAATTTTTTTCGACTTCCTCGGCTGTGAGTTTTTCGCGGTTTACATCCACCAGCCAGCGCTTCAGGAATTCGTCGGGGAGACCGATGCCTGCAGTATCGATCATGGCTTTCACCGCATCGTTGAAAAACTTTCTGTCGCTCTCGCCGACGAACGAAGAAGCGGCATCCGCCTTAATCTGTTCGATCAGACCGGCCTCATCGGCAATTTCAACGCCCGGGTATACTTTCTCAAAAAACTCTGTATTAATTTCAGCGGGAATCATACGGGTAATGGAAGTGATCGCGAAGCTGAATTCCGAATCAAGATCGGCCGCCGTTTCTTTGGTGATGCCCAGCATTGCAGCAACATCGGTTGCATTTCCGGAGGCTTTCATGGGGTTGAAACGTATGGTTTCGCCGACTTTTTTGCCTTCAAACAATTTGCGCACCTCTTCATCGGAGAAAAGGGAAGGATCTATTGAACCTGAGGTACTTATTCCGCCTTCAACGGAATCGCCGGTTGCATCAAGCTGAGTAAAGTCGCCTTTGAGTAAATCGCCGTTTTCCGACACTTCCACTTCGCCGGGCTCCCCGTTGCGACGACGCATATCGTCGAGGTATTTGGCAGCAATTTCATCGGAGACTTCGATACGGTAATAGCTGAGACCTTTAATGGTTTCGAGATTCAGGTCAAATTTCGGGCTGAATCCGAGGTCAAAATAGAAGCTGGTGCTTACCGGCTCCGTAAAGTCAATCTGAGGAGTTTTCTCCGTATTTGCAAGGGGATTGCCCAAAATATCCAGTTTCTGTTCATCGATGAATTTCTCGAGAGATTCGCCGAGCAGTTTATTCACCTCATCGGCCATAACAGCCTGTCCGTACATTTTTTTGGTAAGTCC
Source organism: Bacteroidales bacterium (assembly GCA_022837485.1). Lineage (GTDB taxonomy): Bacteria > Bacteroidota > Bacteroidia > Bacteroidales > Lentimicrobiaceae > Lentimicrobium. The sequence goes on along the minus strand of JALHHH010000007.1, from coordinate 18,740 downwards.
AAACGGCACCTTACCCTGCCTGAAGCCCGGCATCTGCGCTTTGCGCTGATATTCTTTCAGCACCTTCATCACATTATCTTCATAATCGGCTGGAGAAATGTCAATTTTTACTGTTGCGGTCAGATCGCCGGTGTGTTGAAGTTCAATATTCATTGCAAAAATGTAGGATTAAATTTGTTAATAATTCATAGCCAGGCAACTAAGCTTGTGGCTCCCCGGCCCTCCGGAGCGTGCAAAGGTAGAAAAAAATCAGGATAAACGACAACCAAAAATACGACAATCCGGTGATTCCAGGGTCGGAAAACGAATCAGAGCCGGATCCGCCAAGGCAATAGTATTTAAACAACCCGGAGAATTGCCGGAGAAAGCAGGTTAATCGAGGAGCCGGGCCTGATCAGGAAAGTAATTGCTGAAGTTCTTTAAACAGCATTTCTTTATCAACGGGTTTGGTTATTACTCCGTTACACCCGGCAGCGAAGGCCGATTCCCGGTCTTCGGGCAGGGTGTGAGCTGTAAGTGCAATGATACGCAAATCCGGATTCAGCTGTCTGATTTCGCGGGTTGCCTGGTAGCCGTCCATAACCGGCATTTTCAGATCCATAAGAACCAGATCGATACGATCAATACTTCGAACCAGATCCACCGCCTCCAGTCCGTTTTCGGCAAACAGCATCTGAACCTTTGAGGGTTTCAGCAATTGACGGATAATCATCCGGCTACTCTGATCGTCCTCTGCGACCAGAACTTTTAATCCGCTGAAATCAGTACTGCCTGAGATTCCCGGCATTGAAGCCTGAACACCGGCATTTTCAAAAGCAACGGGCACGGTGAAGCTGAAGCGGGATCCTTCATTAACGTCAGATTCTACCCGGATTTCGCCCTGCATGGCCTGAACGATCCTCCTCGAAAGTGCAAGTCCGATGCCAACGCCTTCGTATCGGCGGGTATGCGAATCATCCACCTGGCGAAAGAAATCGAAAATAATATCCTGCTTTTCAACGGGTATGCCAATACCGGAATCCTGCACGAAGAAGGTCAGCCGGTTTGCGGATTCGCGGTAAAATCCGAATTCCACAAATCCCTCACGTGTAAATTTCACGGCATTTCGAAACAGGTTATTAAGAACCTGGTTTATTTTGCTGCGATCGGCTGTGAGCGTGGTTAAAAGAAGTGATTTTTCCGGAGAGAAACGAAGACTTATCTTACCGGTTTTCCCTGAGCGATGAATCAAATCTTCCAGAACCAGCTTATTTTCGCTTAGAATATCCATCCCTCTGAACGACTGTTCTCTGATGGTAATGGCACTTTGCTCAGACAGTGCCAGCTCAAAAATATCCTCAATCAGCGCCAGAAGGTGCCTGCCACTTTCATTTACAAGTTTGGAGTATTCCTGAAAGTCCTGATCGGTTGCCATCGCATGCATGATATCGCTGAAGCCCATAATGTGATTGAGCGGGGTGCGTAATTCATGATTAATGGTAGCCAGAAATGCACTTTTCAATCGGTTTGACTCCTCGGCTTTATTGCGTGCCGCAATAAGTTCACGGATGGTTTGCACCGAATGCATCGATTGTGCAATGATTCCGGCAATAGTTTTTAAAATTTTAATATCGTAAGGCGACCACTCTTTTTCCCGGGCTACTGCGTCAAAACCAAGAAATCCCATCAGATTATCCTTCAGGTGTACGGGAACCACAAGTACCGACAGTATGTTTTGTGCCTTAAGTATATCCCGCTCCATGGTCGCTTCTTTGGGAAGATCTTCGTTAATATTACGTGCATAAATGTGTTCAAGCCTGTTCAGCTTCTGCATCCACCACGGAAAAATCGAGGAAGGCAAATCTCTCAGGTTATTCTTTTCAGCGGAGACACCAGAGGCCACCCATTCGTGGCTGTTATCCATAATCCATCCTTCATCCTTAAAGAGAAAAAAGTAAGCACGGTCAACACCGGCGAATTCACCAATTATCTGTAAAGCATTATCCAGTTTTAAATCGATGGTTTCTTCAGCGACATTAATAAAGCTGGCAGAGATATCGGCAAGCACTTTTTCTATTCGGTAGCGATTTTTAAGTTTAAACCGGGAATTCACCAAACGGGTGACATCCAAATGAATTCCGTTCATCCGTAATGCCCTGCCCTGCTTATCGCGCAAGGTAATCCTGCCGCTGTCCTGAACCCACACCCAGTGGCCTTTTTTATGCCTCATGCGGGCTGTTATTTCATAATGCGGCGATAAACCATCTATGTGCTTTTTGGTCTGGAGCAAAGCATGTTCCAGATCGTCGGGATGCAGTATATCTTTCCATGTATCGATGGTCGTAGGCTGGAGTTCCTTCAGGCTGTATCCCAGAATTTCGGCCCAGCGTTCGTTCACTATGATATTATCGGTCAGCAGATCCCATTCCCAGTACCCAAGTTTGGCGCTGTCGAGAACGGCTTCAAGGCGGTTAACGGAATCCATTGCTTCATCTTTCAGCCGGCTCAATTCGGATATATCCAGGCTCATGCAGTAATATACATCCTGTCCGTGCCAGTGTCCTCTGATCAGACGCGATTCAACCGGAATAATCCCGCCTTCCCGCTTAAGCAGGGGCGCCTTGCAGCTGAACTTATCCCCTTTATCGAACTGGCTTTTCAATCTGCTAACATCATCCCTGGATTCCTGTGAATGTATAAGCTCTATATCGGCCCCTTTCATCTCGGCAGCCGTGTATCCCAGTCGGGTAACGGCCGTTTGATTGACAGAAATTATTTTACCATTAATATCAAGGACAATAATCAGCAATTCCGAAGCATTAAACACATAATCCAGTTCGTCGTATGCCGCTTTGAGTTGGCTGAGCGTTTCACGGTGCTGGCGCAGGTCGCGACCTATGGTATAGATGCAGCGGTTACCATCGTATTCTTCCAGGTACGATTTCATCTCAAACGGGATGCGATGCCCCTGTTTGTGCAGAAGATTATCTTCAAAAACACTGACATCGTGATTCAGCACCGAATGAACAATTAAAGGCGATTGAGCAACAACTGCGGGATCTCCAAGCTGAACGGGAGTCATCGACAGCATCTCGCTATATGTATAACCCAAGGTACGGCAGGCAACGGCATTAACCTCCACCATTTTGCCGGGAGTGCCATCTTCATTGATTAAATGAATAAAAATTACATCTTCAAGGCGATTTATTAAATCACGGAAATTTCCTTTCATACCATTATCAAATATCTGCAGATTCACAAGCCATCCCTGAAAGACGGAATCGGCCTATAAACCCGAACGACCGGTCAGATTCTTTTTCTTATAAATGTAAATTGCATTCTGCTGCCAGCAGAGTGCAAATCATGTTGTGAGAACCGCAAAAATAAAAATTAACAAATAGTAATAAAAATTTATTTCAAATATATTTACACCTGCATTCGTTTTCGGTAAATATTTTATCCACGTACTGCATAATCAATTTACTATATCGCAAAAATTGGCCATACAGCTTTTTCCAATTGTCCGAAACCAAACCAAACCACGATTACCGGTAAAAGGCAATTGTAGTAAATAATTAATAAAACGTATGCAGCATATTCCCTGTTAAACACAGGTTGCTCCTATACCTCACTGTTCACGGATGAATTTACCTTCAGGTATTATTCTTCCTTTTTCACCACCTCAATCGTAAAGTTGGATGCAAGTGCAGCCAGAGCTCCAACCGCGGCCAGTACCGGTACCACTAGCGCACCGATAACACCAATGGTCACCGGGATTTCGAGGTAAACCTTGCCTTCATCGTTCTTAACAATGATGCGGGTGATATTTCCCTGGTGGATCAACTCCTTTACCTTTGCCAGCAGGTCTTCACCTTTAACCTTAAATTCACTTTTTGTTTCCATGGTATTTTGTGTTTTAGACTATTCTTTTTTTTTCGGGCGTTTCCGGGAATTACCTGATTATTAAACGCAAAAAAGCACTGCCGGTTACACCGGCAATGCTCAAAACACGAAAACAATTTCTTTTTAGAGCGAAGCGCTGATAAGGAAGGTTGCCGCAAAGGCAATAATGGCGTAAAGTTCGGGGAATACAGCCAGAATGAGTGTATTGCCGAATACGTCGTGACCAGATCCTATGGAAGCGATGCCGTTGGCGCATACCTGACCCTGCTTGATGGCCGACAGCAGCGCGACAAATCCAAGGGCAAGTCCGGCCCCGAATACGGCAGCTGCCTGAGCAAGCGTAATTTCGGGCGTCAGAAAGCCGGCCAGGATAAAGTAGCCCATAAACCCGTAAAGTCCCTGAGTACCGGGCAGAGCACTCAAAACAAGGTAATTACCGAACGCGTCCGGATTTTTTTTCAGAGCTCCGAGAGAAGCATTTCCCCCGATCGACACTCCGAATGCACTGCCGATGCCGGCAAGTCCAATCATGAGTCCAACGCCAATGTAAGCTAAAATAATCGGTTCCATAGTAAAGTGATTAAGGTTATATTTGACTTAGGTTAATTTTCTAAACGGTTGATATTTGCGACCTCCGCCTTCAAAGCCGGAGTTCTTGTAGAATTCCACAAAAGTCAGACGCATCGGATGAACAAAGGATCCGAGTCCGGCCATAAACAAGTTGATGCTGTGTCCGATCACCAGGATAATTACCATAAAGAATATCCCGATAATACTTGTGCCCACCGACAAGGCAAGGCTGTTAAAGACAAATCCGAGGATTGCGCTGGAAATGCCCAGGGCAAAAAGACGGATGTAGGAAAGCAGGTCACCCAGAACACCGGTAATCATATTATAGCTGTTCCATAATCCGAGTCCAAAATTCATAAAGATACTCTTTCCGGGGCTGTTGAGAAACAGAACCAGAATGCCACCGGTAGCAAGAACAGCATACAGCCAGGGTTTCAGCTCAACCATTGGCACACCGGCAAGAGAGCTGAAGCTGTAAACGGTTGCTAATCCGACCAGGAGAATAATCCATCCAATGGTACCAAGAGCATACTTAAATCCAAACTGTATGTTTTCATTTACTGCCTTGAGCACCATTCCGAAGACAATCTGAATGCCGCCCAGTATCAGCGAAAGCGCAAACAGTACATCGTTAATATTGGTATCGTTTGCCACGAACATAGCCTGCAGGTTCCGGTATCCCGGAAGTCCGGATTCATAGAGGTTAATTCCAAAGAAAGTACCACTGATAAATCCGAATACCAAAGTTGCTATACCAAGATAGGTTACCAGAGTCACGATAGGTTTCATGGCGTCAGCAACTTTTCGTTTCGCAAAGAGTGTTGCCAGAATCATCAGCAGCCCGTACCCGGCATCGCCCAGGCAGAAGCCGAAGAAGATGGTATAAAACGGGGCGAAAAACGGCGTAAGATCAAGCTCTTTGTAAGAAGGCAGAGAATACAGTTCACCCAGTACTTCAAATTTCGAAGCAAAACCTTTGTTCTTAAGCAAAATGGGAACGGAATCCCCGGGCACGGGCGACTCAATCAGGTAAAAAACATCTTCCTTATCGAGAAAATGATTAATTACATCTGTATTTTCAGCCGGAATCCACCCTTCAAGTATTTGAAGTTTATCGCCGGCTTCGGGCAATGCATTATTAATAGCTTTTTCGAGTTCTGCATCCTGAAGAAGTCTGTTGCGATAAGCTTTAAGAATATCCGTTCCGGATGCTGCAATATCATCGAGTCTGGCTTCGTAAGAAGCCAATGCGGCTGCAGCTTCCTGCCGGCGATGTTCAAGTCCGGAAAGGGAGTGCTTCGGAATTTTCACTTCCTCTGCATCCATCGCGGGCAGCGGATTCCCGGTATCGACCAGAGCAAAATATACGATTCCTGCAATGCTGTTGATTTCAAAAATGTCGTAATCAGCGTAAAGCTCAGGCATCCAGGTTCTCTGAGAAGCCATAAAGAGTCTGATTTTTACTCCGGCATCGTGAAGGCGTTTAATAAGGACTTCGCTGAAGTCGCCCCAGGGCATAACTTCGGCAGTTTCTTTCCGGATCTGAACAAGCTGTTGGTTAAGAACGGATTGCTGATGCAGAATTTCATTGATTTCAGCATAGAGTTCTTCGGGATTGGCATCCATGCCTTTAGAGGCAGAAGGCAATCCGCGGCTTTCCAGTGAGCGGATCAGCCTGTTAAGCTGTCCGGCTTCCTGAAGCTGACGGCTTACCTCATCGGTAACGCTGCCTTCACGCTCCACAATGTGCACCATCCCCAATTCCCGAAGTTTGAGCAGAAAATCTTCGTACTCGCGGTGGAAGACCAGGAATGAATACTTTTTCATCGGTGCTATCATACGTCTTCCTCCATCTTTTGCTGACGAACCTTAACAATTTTCTGAGCCGACTTGGAGAGATTCTCCTCATCTTCCATAAAACGTTTGATCTTTAAAATTGCGTCTTCATAACCCGGTATCTGAACTTTTTCGTAGAGGTTAACTTTCTGCGTGGTTTTGCGGCGGGCATGATCGAGCAGTGCCATTTTCCGGTTAAAGAACTCACTTTCTATTCCGATGCTGGCGAGGTGTTTCACGATTCCTATGCCATCGGCGGTCCACAGAGGGCTGTTGAACAGGCTTATTTCCGCCAGGCTGAACTGAACGTTTTCCAGCACGGGGATGCGCACTCCTGCAATCTTACGAATGCTGAGCTCCACATCTTCCACTTTCACCAGTCCCGGATCGAATTCGCCCCACAATCGCACCATCCCCTGGTAACTCTCGACGGCCTCGTCCAGTTGCTGACTCAGATTCAGAGCGGTATCCCTGGCTTTTTTCACCTCCATGCGCAGGGCCGACTCTTTGTTTTTAATGGTCGGCAGAGCCCGCACCCTCACCTTCAACTGCTTGTTGAGTTCCTGTAACGAGGTTTTATTGTATTGAAACTTTATTGCCATTTCACATTCTTGTATTCGGGTTGCTGAAAGCGACTTAAAACTTCCGGGACGGAAACACGGGATACTAACCATTGTCTCCTGCCAAAATCCACCGGTTTATTCATCAGCCGGCCAGTACAGGTCAACGAATTCCTGACGAACGCTGACTTCCGCTTTGGTGAAATATCTGCCAAAAAGCTTCCAGGCAGTATCGAGCATTAAGGTGGTATCGATGTTAACGTCGATGGCCAGCAGGCTTTCGGAATATTCACGGGCAAAATTCATGGTACGCTCATCGTAATCGGTGAGGTCGAAACCGTTTTCAAGCTTGGTCCGTGCATTGGCAGCATCGGCATACAGACGCACGGCGGCATTCATTACCTGCGGATGGTCTTTGCGTGTTTGCTTACCGATAACCAGCTGTTTCAGCCTCGACAGCGAACGGAACGGGTCTACGATAACTTTTCCGATATCCGAATCGCGACGCAGGAAGAGCTGTCCTTCCGTAATATATCCGGTATTATCGGGAATTGCGTGCGTAATATCGCCGCTAGAGAGGGTAGTAACCGCAATAATGGTGATGGACCCCCCTTCGGGGAACTGTACAGCCTTTTCGTAGATCTTTGCCAGGTCGCTGTAGAGCGACCCCGGCATACTGTCCTTCGATGGGATCTGATCCATTCGATTCGAAACAATGCTCAGGGCATCGGCATAAAGGGTCATGTCGGTGAGCAGTACCAGCACCGTCTCCTTCTTATTAAATGCAAAATACTCGGCGGCAGTCAGTGCCATATCGGGCACCAGCAGTCGTTCAACCGGGGGATTCTCGGTCGTATTTACGAAGCTTATGATACGGTCAAGAGCACCGGCATTGTCGAAAACATTCTTGTAATAAAGGTAGTCGTCGTTGGTAAGTCCCATCCCGCCAAGGATGATTTTATCGGCTTTCGCCCGGAGCGCTACCTGTGCCATCACCTGATTGTAGGGTTGGTCGGGATCGGCGAAGAAGGGAATTTTTTGTCCGGTTACCAGAGTATTGTTCAGGTCGATGCCTGCAATACCAGTAGCGATGAGTTTTGAAGGCTGCTTGCGGCGGACCGGATTAACCGATGGTCCTCCGATTTCGCGTTCTTCGCCTTCCACTTCCGGGCCACCGTCGATGGGCTGCCCGTAGGCGTTGAAGAAGCGGCCGGCAAGGTCGTCGCTGACCCGGAGAACGGGAGGCCTGCCCAGAAAAACTACTTCAGCATTTGTAGGGATTCCTTCGGTACCCGAGAATACCTGAAGGGTGACGTTGTCGCCGACGATTTTCACCACCTGAGCAAGGCGTCCGTTTACGGTAGCCATCTCCTCGTAGCCTATACCGGTAGCTTTGAGCGAGCAGGTAGCTTTAGTAATCTGAGTGATTCGGGTATATATTTTCTGAAATGCTTTTGTTTCCATTACGCGGTCCTCCTTTCTGTCAGAATTTCTTCCAGTTCAGCAGCATACTTCTCGTATTCGGAACTCTGGAATCCGGAATAGTTCATTTGTTTAAAAACGTTTATTACCCTTTTGAAGTAAGGGTTTACCTCTTCAAATCCATCGAAGCTGTAATCGGCCCGGCATACATCCAGAACCCTTCCGAGCATTTCGCGCTGACGGACGATGGGTGTGGAGGCATCGGTTTTATCGAAGGCATCCTGCTGAAGAATCACGAAATCGATAACTTCCGACTTCCAGTAACGCAGGTGATAATCGATGGGAACGCCGTCGTCGCCAAGAATATTGATCTGTTCGTAGGCTTCCTTGCCGCGGAGGAGAATATTTTTTGCTTCGAGCACTTTATCGAGCCATTGCGGAGATATATTTTCGGACAGGAACTCCTGGAGTTCCGGATATTCGAGGTATTTGGAATAGCTGTCGATGGGATCCACTGCCGGATACCGTTTGCTGTCGGCTCGCTGCTGCGAAAGGGCGAAGAAGCAGCGGGCGGCTTTTTTCGTTGATTCGGTTACGGGTTCCTTAAGGTTACCTCCTGCAGGTGAAACGGTACCTATAAAGGTAATGGAGCCGGTCTGGCCGTTATTCAGGAATACATAGCCTGCTCGGGCGTAGAAGCTTGAGATGATGGCGGGCAGGTCCATGGGGAATGCATCCGGTCCGGGCAATTCTTCCATCCTGTTCGACATCTCGCGAAGAGCCTGTGCCCAGCGGGAGGTGGAGTCGGCCAGCAGCAAAACTTTAAGTCCCATCGTCCGGTAGTATTCACCAAGGGTCATGGCAGTATAAACCGATGCTTCGCGGGCGGCAACCGGCATGTTGGAAGTATTTGCAATGATGGTTGTACGTTCCATCAGCTTTCGTCCGGTGCGGGGGTCGTCGAGTTCGGGGAACTCGGTAAAGATTTCCACCACTTCGTTGGCACGCTCACCGCAGGCGGCAACGATGATAAGATCGGCTTCGGCCTGTTTTGAAAGGGCATGCTGAAGTACGGTTTTCCCCGAGCCGAAGGGTCCGGGAATAAAGCCTGTGCCGCCTTCAACAATAGGATTCATGGTATCGATGATACGAACTCCGGTTTCCATGAGACGGAACGGCCTGGGCTTGTCGGTATAGGCCCGGATGGGAACCTTTACCGGCCATTTCTGAATCATACTTACCTCAAAGTCTCGGCCACCGGCATTGGTAAGTATGGCAACGGTTTCCGACGCCTTATAGGTACCGGCAGGTTTTACGGACTTAACCACATACTTTCCTTCAAATTTAAAGGGAACCATGATTTTGTGTCCTATCCAGTTTTCCTTAACTTCTCCGATCCAGCTTCCTGCGATAACATTATCGCCTTCCCTGGCAATAGGAGTAAAATCCCATTCACGGTCAACGTCGATTGGGGCGGTGTATTCACCACGATTCAGGAAGGTTCCTTCCATTTTATCGAGGTCGTTTTGCAGTCCGTCGAAATTGCGCGAAAGGATGCCGGGGCCCAGTGTAACTTCAAGCATGTGACCCATAAATTCAACGGGTTCACCAATCCGGAGTCCCCGGGTGCTTTCAAAAACCTGCACGTAAGCCTTATCTCCAAGCACCTTAATAATTTCGGCCATAAGGCGGGTGCCCTTGAGATCTATAAAGCAAATCTCATTTTGTGAAACCGGACCATTTACGTCAACAATTACCAGGTTTGAGATAATACCCGATACTTTTCCGGTTGTTCGTTTATTTTCTTCCATCTTTTATAGAAAACTCAGTGGGAAATTCGTAACTTTTTTTCAGTGTATCCAGCAATCTGCGGAACATCTCTTCTCCGGTGGCAGGGTCGAGCTGCAGCCAGCGCTCAATCATCGACAGCTTCAGGAAATATGCAATAAGTACTTCAAGGCTGAAGTAATTAAAGGTATTAAGCTCATCCAGGAAACTCCAGCGCAGCAAATCTGCAGCTTTTTCGCGTGCAAGAATATCTTCTGATTCAGCTATCTGAACAACTTTTTCGATATAGTGCCATTCCGATCCGATTCCGAGATCCCTGGCATTGCTTTTCCGTATGGTTTCTGCGATTGTTCCGTTTCCGATAACCTGATGCTCTACCGGCAGATTATGTCTGCGGGCAGAGAGAACAACCATAACATTCCGTAGGTTAAGCTCAAAGGTGAACCATCCTTTCAGGAACTCGTTACGAGTACCCGTCATTTCCTCGTAGTACAGTGCTGTAAGTTCATTTTCAAGCGAAAGTTCGGGAAAGACGCGATTCTCGGCAAGAACGCCTTCGATGAAACGATTCATATAAGGTCTGAGTCGACCCGGTTCCTTTACGGCTTCCGCCAGAACATCGGGGGAATAAACGCCTGAAGTGGTAAGCGACTTATTCTCTTTACGGATCAGGGAAAGAAGATTACGATTGTCTTCGGGCAGGAGCAGCAACTCAAACAGGCGGTAATCCGCTTCGGGCAGCTGACTCTTCAGTTCTTCACGGAAAAAGGCTGTACCATATACCAGTTTACCCTGATCCAGGGCAAGATCGGGCAGGCCGGCAACCAGGAAATAGTAATTTTTCTTGATCATTACTCGCCTCCGAATAAAAGCTTAATGGTTCTGGGGCGCATAAATGAACGGAAAAAAGCTTCAAAATCCTCATCTGTGAAGCTGATGACGTAGCTGTTATCGGCAGGACCTATTCTGAACCCGCCCCTCATCTGGTCATCAAATCGAATATCTATTCCGGAAGCTAAAACCTGATTAAGGCGGGAGCCAAAATAGACTTCAAGTTTTTTTTCGTCGGAAGCCGGCAGAATAAGAGCTGCGTTTTCACTGAAATTATCCATGGCCTTACGAATCAGCTCACCTATAAATGCCTTGTCTGATAAAGTTTCCTTAACCGGAGCATCCACTACCCTGGCAGTGATAAGTCCGCCAATCTGCTGTCGGATGGCACTTATTGCCTGCTTCGACGACATCCTGATTTCAGAACCGGCGTGGCGCTGAAGCTCTTCAGCAGATTTTTTTGCCTCATTTACAATATCTTCGGCTTCTTTCTTTGCCCTTTTTACGATAGCATCAGCCTCTTTCTGCGCATTCCCGAGAATGTGAGCAGCTTCCTGACTGGCCTTTTCAACCCCTTCGCTGTATATTTTCCGGGTGAGTTCCTGCAGTTTATTTTCCATATCCGGATATTTTTCAATTTGAGGGCAAAATTAGACCTATTTTTCCAATTTAACACAATATACTGGGGCCCCGACTCAATTAATCGGAATTTATAGATTCGTATAAAACTTTGCTTCAGGTCTTTATAAAAGTTAAAAATTGTTAATCGATTAACAATAGTAGTTTCTGGCTTGTATCCTTACGGGATAAGTTGAAATCTGAAGCATTTTTATCCGGCTTCGGGGATGTATTGCTTTGAAAGCCAACCTGCACTGCGTACTCCGAAAAATTGTAGTTTTGCATACAGGTTTATCCGTTCAAATCCATCCTTGTCCCCAAATTATGAAAAGTAGAATTTTCATTGCAATTTTGACTTTTGCCGTATTTGCAGCATGTACCACCACCTCCGAAAAAGATTCGGATGTACGCACGGTTACTGTGAGCATCCTACCGCAAAAAACCTTTGTTACTGCCATTGCCGGCGATAAGTTCAGGGTAAATGTCCTTATTCCCGAAGAAGGAAATCACGAGACCTATGAACCTACCTCAAAGCAGATGATGGAAACCGGTAAATCGGAAGCCTACTTTGCACTGGGTCATCTCGATTTTGAACAGAACTGGCTGCGAAAACTGGCACAAGGGTATCCGGAAATGAAAATCTTCAATACCGCTGAAGGGCTGGACCTGATAACAGGCGAGGAGATTGTGCACGGCGATCACGTGCATCAGGGCGGCATCGATCCTCACATCTGGCTCTCCCCTTCAGCTGTAAAAATTCAGGCTGCAAATATCCTGAACGGGCTTATTCGTCTGGATGCCGGCAACAGCGCCTATTATACGGAAAATTACAATTCCTTTATCCGGATGGCAGACTCAGTAGATTCGGAAATACGGCAGATATTGGAAAAATCAGGAGCCGGTGGTTTTATGATTTATCATCCCTCCCTGGGGTATTTTGCCAGAGACTATTCTCTTCAGCAGATAGCAATTGAGCAGGAAGGCAAGGAGCCAAGTCCAACGTACATGAAAGCCCTGATCGACACGGCGAGGATCCGCGGAATAAACACGATTTTTGTTTCCAGTCAGTTCAGCACCCGAAGTGCCCATACCCTTGCAAATCAGCTTAATGCTGATGTGGTGGAATTTAATCCGGTAGATCCCGACTGGGCAGGGAGTATGATAACCATTGCCCGCAGAATAGCGGAGGCATCGAACAAATGAACGGTTATGGAGCCCATTGTTGAGATTAGAAATGCAAGTGCAGGATACAACGACGATATTGTATTGCACAACATCAGCCTTACCGTTTTCGAAAAAGATTACATCGGCGTAATCGGGCCCAACGGAGGCGGAAAGACGACGCTGGTCAGGCTGATTCTTGGCCTGCTTCAACCTTTGCAGGGAGAAATTATCTACCACCGGCAATTAAGCGGCAGCCTTACAGGATATCTGCCTCAGGTAAGTAATACCGACAAGAGTTTCCCTATAACCGTAACGGAGGTTGTGTTATCGGGACTTATGTCGGAGAAGGGTGCAAGCGGAAGGCTTACGCGGGCCGATCGTGAGCGGGCTGCAGAGATCATGCAGATGATGGGAATTTACCATCTCAGGCACAAGAGCATAGGAGTACTTTCGGGTGGACAGATGCAGCGCGCATTTCTGGGCCGGGCCATTATTGCACAACCCCGCCTGCTGATTCTTGATGAACCAAACACCTTTGTCGACAATAAATTTGAGCACGATCTCTACGAGCTTTTGAGCCGTTTGAACGAAAATATGGCTATTCTGATGGTTTCGCACGACGTCGGAACCATTACCACCTATGTAAAAACCATCGCCTGCGTAAACCGCAACCTGCATTATCACCCGTCGAACATCATAACCCAGAGTCAGCTGGCAGCTTACAACTGTCCGATTCAGTTGATAACACACGGGGAAGTTCCCCATACGGTTCTCGGCGTGCATAACCACAACCATCATCACCACGATCATGATTGAACTTTTCAGCTATGAATTTTTCCGGAATGCCTTATGGGCAGCACTGCTTGCCAGCATCACCTGCGGTGTGACCGGAAGCTACATTGTTGCCCGAAGGATGGTGTTTATAAGCGGGGGAATAACCCATACCTCATTCGGAGGAATCGGAATTGCATATTACCTTGGACTGAATCCTATTCTCGGAGCTGCCGTTTTCAGTGTACTCTCGGCTATAGGCATCGAATACATTTCGGGTAAAACAAACGTCAGGGAAGACTCGGCCATTGGCATCCTGTGGTCGCTCGGCATGGCGGTTGGGATTATCTTCGTATTCCTGACCCCGGGTTATGCACCCAACCTGATGTCGTATCTCTTTGGCAGTATACTCACGGTGGGGCGTACCGACTTGTGGCTGATGCTGGCACTGGCGGCTGTCGTCGTATTTTTCTTCGTATATTATTACAATACCATCCTTTTCATTGCATTCGACGAGGAATACGCAAGGGCTCACCGCCTTCCGGTAATGGTTTTCAAGTACATAATCATGAGCATGATCGCTCTAACCATCGTACTTAACATACGAGTAGTGGGAATTATTCTGGTAATTTCATTCCTGACCATTCCGCAGGCAACCGCCAATCTGTTTACCCAAAATCTGAAAAAGATGATGATCTATTCGGTTCTTCTGGGAGTAGCAGGATCCCTTGCCGGGATATACATTTCGCATTATCTCGACATACCATCGGGAGCAACTATCATCTTTGCATTTGTGGTAATGTTCGGCATTGCCAAACTGGTATTGAATCTGAAAATACGAAGGGTTGTTAAACAGGAAATTTTAACCCGGGAAAACTACTGAGGTTTAACTAATTTTTTTTTGCCGGGAAGGCCTGAATATCCTATCGAAGGGCTTCGCGCCGGTAGTTGTTCAAACGATATACCGTTACACCGGTATTTTCATATCCGCCTCCGTTTTCCTGGTAAAACCTGAAGTCGGTACTCAGGGAATTCTCCCTGACGTCGGGCAGACAGTTCATAAAACCAGATCCGTAATTGTAAAGTGCTGAAAGAAAAAATTTCGTTACATCAAAGCCCAGGTAGGCAAGTCGCGTAAGCTCAGGCTCGCCGGTAAACCGTTCGCGAAATGCTGTAATAAAGTCCACTGTGGCTGGATTGCCGTAGTCGACAAACCAATTGGTAAAAAAGTGAGCATTCAGATTATGGAGGTAATTCATATCCACTTCCATATCTTCCCATTCGGGCAGTCCAACTATGGTAATCCGGTAAGTATCTCTAATTTCGTTAAGCCTTCTGAGAAGTGCAGGTATCAGTGCTTTGTCGTTGGTAAGCATCAGTAAAACGTTTGATCTATTTGCCGCAAAGCTGCGATTTATTCCGGCATCGTGATCGCGGCTGTAGATGACCTCTTTAACCTGGGTTGTATCATCGAGCTGCTTGCGCAGAGAGGCTAGAAACACCTCAGCCATACTGCTGTTTTCGGTTTCATTTCGGCGCATTATCACAAAGTTGGCATTCGGAAAACTGTCGGCAAGAACGGTTGCTGCACCGTTGTACCGACTCCACCCGGACGCCTGAATTTTAACCACCATGGGATTGTCGCGTACGATTTCCCTGCGTTGCGAAAGCGGGTTTACTATGGGAATTTTATGGGTTAAAGCATAATCGGATACTGTTTCAAAACTCCTGGCGTAGAGCGGTCCTATGATAAGATCCATTTTTTTCAACTCCCCGGAATTAATCAGTCCGTGGGTTTTATGCAGGGCATCTCCAGCATCTGCATCAAACACATGCAGTTTAATCCTCATGCCTTTGGCAGCCATTTGATCAGCAGCAATGAGAGCTCCCTCGTAAAACTGAATAAAATCGAGGGAAGAATAGGCTGAGGGCAATTTTAACCGGGAAGGATCACCGGTATAGATGGTGTCAGCCTCTTCAAGCTGAAATGGTACAAGCAATGCAATTTTGTATTCTTTCGTGTACGGACCAGAAGGAAGGCAGGGCACTCTACCCGCCGGAAGCACTGCTTCGGAATAAACTTCACGCCCCAGCACGAGTGAATCCGGACCTTTTGAAGATTCCGATGGTTTACTGCGGCCGGGTACAGGAATCCTGAGTACCTGATTTTTTCTCAGGGTACCTTCAAGTTCGGGATTGGCATTCAGAATCTCAGGGATACCAACGCCATAAAGCCTGGAAATGCTGTATAAGGTCTCCCTGCGCTCCACAGAGTGTTCAATATATTCTTCCGGAAGCTTTGGTTTTTGCTGTACGGATGGCTTAAATGCTCCATCGGGAAGATAAATTACCTGTCCGGCTTTAAGTCCTTCACTAAGCTGGGGATTAATACGGGTAAGATCATCGATGGTTACATTATTGAACCTTGCAATGCCATACAGTGTTTCACCGGGCTCCACGGTATGGGTGCGCATTCCGGGGCGCTCCGGAACCGTTACCACGGCAGGTATGGGTATCACCACACTCATTCCTATTTTAAGGGTGTCTATGCCAGGATTGGCTTCAATGATTTCGGTGACCGGCACCTTATATTGCCGCGATAAAGCGTACCAGGTGTCCTTAGGGAGTACCGTGTGGGTTGGTGGCAAATGCGCTTCACTTCCGGATGCAGTCTCAGCAGCGGGCAGTGGTTTTACAACAGGAACCGTTTCTTTTGGCACTTCTGGTTCTCCGGACACTGCCGGTATCATCAGCAGTTGTTCCGGCCTCAGACCATCCCTGGCATCGGTGTTTACCTTTCGAATCTCATCCACGGTAACGCCATAGGCTTTGGCGATGGAATGCAGTGTCTGACCCTGCTCCACAAAATGAATGTAGTAACGTTGTCCTTTGTAGGTTTCAATAACGGTGGACTTCCTCACCGCAATTTCCTGGGCCTCGGAAGCTATCGAAAAGGCTAAAACGAGCAGCAGAAAGGCAAAGATTCTTTTCACAGGACAAATGCATTTGTTAGCAGTATCATTCCCACTCAATCGTGGCAGGCGGCTTCGAACTGATATCGTATACAACCCTGTTCACGCCTTTCACTTTATTAATAATATCGTTCGATACCTTCGATAAAAATTCGTACGGAAGGTGCGACCAGTCAGCGGTCATACCGTCGGTGGAACCCACGGCCCTGAGGGCGACCACATACTCATACGTACGTTCATCGCCCATAACGCCGACCGATTTCACCGGCAACAGAATTACGGCAGCCTGCCATACTTCACTGTATAGTCCCGTTGATTTTAATCCATTAATGAAGATGGCATCGGCTTCCTGAAGAATGGCAATTTTTTCGCGGGTTACCTCGTCAAGAATTCGAATACCGAGTCCGGGACCCGGGAAGGGATGGCGGTTCAGGATGTCGGGATCAATACCCAGACTGTGTCCAACCTTGCGCACCTCGTCCTTGAAAAGAGTCTTCAGCGGTTCAACCACGCTGAGCTTCATGAAATCGGGCAGTCCGCCCACGTTGTGATGCGATTTTATGGTAGCAGAAGGACCGTTAACCGAAACGGACTCAATAACATCGGGATAGATCGTTCCCTGAGCAAGCCATTTAACCCCCGAAATAAGATGGGCTTCATGGTCAAAAACCTCGATAAAAGTCCGGCCAATGGCTTTACGTTTCTGCTCCGGCTCGCTGATTCCTTTCAAGGCATCCATAAACCGGTCGGTTGCATCCACTCCCTTAACATTCAAGCCCATGTGCTTGTATGAATCGAGCACGTGTGCGAATTCATCCTTGCGTAACAGTCCGTTATCCACAAAGATACAGTGCAGATTGCTGCCTATTGCCTTATGCAGCAGAACAGCGGCAACCGACGAATCCACCCCTCCGGAAAGTCCCAGAACAACCTTATCGTTATCAAGCTGTTCCTTCAGTCCGGCAACGGTAGAATCGATGAAAGAGTCCGGTGTCCAGTCCTGATGGCAGTTGCATATATCCACCACAAAATTGCTGAGAAGTCTGGCTCCTTCGGTGGAGTGGTACACTTCGGGATGAAACTGTATGCCCCAGGTAGGCTCATTTTCAACCTGATAACCTGCAATTTCAACATCCGCCGTACTGGCGATTACGGTAAAGTCAGCGGGTTTATGAAGTATGGTATCGCCGTGCGACATCCAGACCTGACTTCCCTGACTAAGTCCCTTCATAAGGCGGTTGGTGATATCGATAAATCCCAGGTTGGCTCTTCCGTATTCACGTATGCGGGAAGGCATCACCTCTCCTCCGGAGGTATGGGCCAGATACTGTGCCCCATAGCAAACGGCCAGCAGAGGTACCTTATTCCTGATTTCGGAAAGGTCGGGATAAGGAGCTCCGGCATCACGCACCGAGAATGGACTGCCCGATAATATTACGCCCTTTATCCATGATGTTATTTTCGGAATTTTATTGAAAGGATGGATTTCGCAATATACATTTAACTCCCTGACCCTACGTGCAATAAGCTGGGTATACTGGGATCCGAAATCGAGAATAAGAATGGTTTCCTGCATGCGGCAAAGATATGGAATTCATTGTTGGAATACCTTAAAATATCCGGCATTCGGGATACGTATTTTTCAACGAACCCGCTCCGGCAAAGCAAAAACTGAGCCGAAACGGATCCGAATGCAATCTGCATACAATTCTGAGCTGTCCGGAAGACGCTGCTACCGGATCTCAAGCATGTTAATAACCCGGTCGGAAACGTTGCGGGCGGTAAAGCCGAACTTTTCGTCGAGTACCATAGCGGGAGCGGAATAACCAAAATGGTCGAGACCCCAAACCATGCCGTTTTCACCAACGAGTCCCTGCAGGGTAACCGGCAGTCCGGCCGTAAGTCCGAATACCGGAACCCCCGGAAGGATCACCTGGTTCTGATATTCTTTATCCTGCCCGCGAAACAACCCTTCTGAAATTACCGAAACAACGCGAACGTTCAGATTACGTTCTGCTTTCAAAATGGATGCTCCATCAAGAAGTGTAGAAACCTCAGAGCCGCTGGCCAGAAGGATTACATCCGGGGTGCCTTCGCAATCCTGAACTACGTAAGCTCCTTTTTCGGCTCTGAGAGCAGAACGATACGGCGAAGTTCCTTCCGGTACGGGTAAATCTTTGATATTCTGCCTCGAGAATATGAGAGCCGTCGGCGTTGTGGTATTTTCCATGGCCATTTTCCAGGCAGCCGAAGTTTCGTAAGCATCTGCGGGCCTCAAAGCCAGCAGACTGTTCTCGCCGTGATGGTTTTTAAGTTTTTCCATCAG
>JALHHH010000084.1 GCA_022837485.1 Bacteroidales bacterium | reverse complement strand
GCCATTGCCCATAAGAACCAGTTTGATGTCATACACGCCCATGACTGGCTCACCTACATGGCAGGGATTGCTGCAAAACGCGTTTCGGGAAAACCGCTCGTGGTGCATGTTCATGCCACAGAATATGACCGTTCAGGAGAGAATATCAACACCCAGGTCTATGACCTGGAAAGGCGGGGGATGGAAGCCGCCGACCGTGTGATTACCGTCAGCAACCTAACCCGGAATATTGTGATCGACCGCTATGGTATAAATCCTGAAAAGGTTATTACTGTGCACAATGCGGTTGAACCAACGGATCAGTACGACTTTAGCCAGGCCGAAAAACACGTTCCGGAGAAAATCGTCACCTTCCTCGGAAGGGTGACCTTTCAGAAAGGTCCCGAATATTTTATAGAAGCCGCTTATAAAGTGCTGCAACGCGATCCCAATGTCCGGTTCGTAATGGCCGGCACCGGCGATCTGCTCGAGAAAATGATCCGTCGCGTGGCACAGCTGCGTATCGCATCAAGATTTCACTTCACCGGATTTCTGAGAGGCGAGAATGTTGACCGTATGTTCGCAATGAGCGACGTGTACGTAATGCCTTCCGTTTCCGAGCCCTTTGGCATTTCGCCTCTCGAAGCCATGCGCTCTAATGTTCCCGTGGTGATTTCCAAACAGTCGGGAGTGGCCGAAATTCTTCAGCATGCACTTAAAGTAGATTTCTGGGATATCGATGCCATGGCCGATGCCATCTACGGATTGCTGCAATACAAGAGCCTTTCACATATGTTTTCAAAATACGGGGCTCAGGAAGTGAATAACCTGAAATGGGAGAATGCTGCCCGTTACATTCGGTCAGTATACGAGCAGGTGGTTTAATTAATTTGTAATCAACGACTAACACAGGATACTATGAGGTCAATATGTCTTTATTTTCAGGTTCATCAACCCTTTCGGCTGAGAACATACCGTTTCTTCGATATCGGTGCAAACCACCAGTATTACGACGAATATCAGAACCGCACCATCATCCGCAGGGTGGCCGAGCGCTCCTACATTCCGATGAACAAGCTGCTGCTCGGGCTGATCAAAGAATATGGCTCCCGCTTTAAAGTTACTTTCTCGATCTCCGGCAATGCCATGGACCAGTTCGAGATGTATGCCCCTGAGGTTATCTCCAGTTTCAGGGCTCTTGCCGATACCGGAAATGTGGAGTTCCTGGCCGAAACGTATGCCCATTCCCTGGTGTCGCTCCGGGATCCCGATGAATTCCGGCATCAGGTTGAAATGCATGCCGGACGCGTGGAGCAGCTTTTCGGAAAGCGCCCGACGGCATTCAGAAATACCGAAATGATCTATTCCGACGAAATCGGACGTCAGGTCTACGATATGGGCTATAAGGTTATGCTCACCGAAGGCGCAAAACATGTGCTGGGATGGAAAAGTCCTAATTACCTCTACTGCAGTGCCGCCAACCCCAAGCTTAAGCTGCTTTTGCGCAACTTCCAGCTGAGCGACGACATCGGTTACCGCTTCTCGAATCAGAGCTGGATCGAATGGCCGCTTACTGCCGAAAAATTTGCTGCCTGGGTTGCCAGGTTCGAAAAGAACCAACCCCTGCTGAATATCTTTATGGATTATGAAACCTTCGGCGAACATCAATGGCAGGAAACGGGTATTTTTGATTTTATGAAAGCGCTGCCCCGCCAGATTTTTGCATCCACCGATTTCGGCTTCGATACTCCAAGTGCTATTGCCGAACGCGCTCAGCCTGTCGCCGCAGTTTCGGTTCCTGTTCCCATATCATGGGCCGACGAAGAGCGGGATCTAACCGCATGGCTGGGAAATGAAATGCAGGATGAAGCCTCCGATACACTATACAGCCTGCTGCCAAAAATGAAAATGTGTACCAACCCGGAGATTCACCGCGACTGGATTAACCTACAGTCGTCAGACCACTTCTATTACATGTGCACCAAGTGGTTTTCCGACGGAGCCGTCCACAAATACTTTAACCCATACAGTACCCCCTATGAAGCGTTTATCAATTACATGAATGTACTTTCCGACTTTATCCTGAGGATAAAATCGGCCCAGGAGACAAAAGAAGCGACCCGGGAGTATGCCATTCCCGATCCTGCCGGATTATCTAAACCAGCCAGGACAAGTAAAATGAAGGCAAAACCTGCTGCTGCAAAGCCGAAAAAAGTTGTTGCCAACGCTGAAAAGAACCCCGCCAAAGCTAAAACGTCAAAGCAGCAGCGAAAAACAAAATAGGGGAATTTTCTTCCTCATAAGACTGATTGACCTTTCTTGTGTAAAAGCCGGCAGCTTGTCTGCCGGTTTCGTTTTAACAACCCATGGAAATTATTAAAGGTACTACCGGAAAAAGACTAAGCGAACCCTTGACTGACAATATGTTAATAAATCGGGATGAATGTTTTGACGGTGCCTCCTAATTAATCCGTATTTTTGCACTACTGAAAAACCGGCTTTGTCTGAAGGAAAGACTGCCGGTCCTTTTTTTTACTTATTTGCCTGGCAGGCAATGATATTAACCCGTTTTAATTAATATGACCGAAACCAGAAAAACACTAAAACCCGACTATATTTTTGAGGCAAGCTGGGAAATTTGCAACAAGATCGGCGGGATTTATACCGTAGTATCCACGAAAGCGCCCGGAATACAACGCGAATACGAAGACAATTACATTCTGATCGGGCCCGATGTATGGAAAGAAACCAACCGTAATCCCGATTTTATTGAAGATCGTTACATATACCGCTCCTGGCGGGAATATGCGGAGTCGCACGGACTCCGGATCCGGATCGGCCGCTGGAATATAAAGAGTAAACCAATTGTGGTTCTTGTTGATTTTACTCCGTATTTCCAGATGAAAGACAAGATTTTTGCCAAATTCTGGGAATCCTATCAGCTCGACTCTATTTCCGGACAATGGGATTACGTTGAGCCGGCGCTCTTTGGATACGCTGCCGCGAAAGTCATTGAGAATTTCTACGAATTCAATATTTCTGCTCACGACCGCATTGTAGCCCAGTTTCATGAATGGATGACCGGTACCGGTGTGCTTTATCTGCGCGAATCCGTGCCCCAGGTAGGATGTGTTTTTACCACTCATGCCACGGCATTGGGACGTGCCGTTTCGGGGAATCATCTTCCTCTTTATGGTCAAATGAAAGGCTATTTGCCCGATGCTACCGCCCGCCGCTTCGATATTGTTTCGAAGTTTTCACTGGAAAGGGCTGCCGCTCAGAACAGCGACGCATTCACTACTGTGAGTGAGATTACAGCCACGGAATGTGCCCACTTTCTTGGTCGACCGGTTGATGTGGTTACTCCCAACGGTTTCGACGATGATTTTGTGCCCCCGGCCCCTGAGTTCTCTAACCGCCGCGAAATGGCCCGGGTGAAACTCCTTCAGGTGTCAAGGGCTTTGTTTAATACTGGTCTGGCCGATGACTCCTTGCTTGTAATCAACAGCGGGCGTTACGAATTCCGCAACAAGGGTATTGATCTGTACATCGATGCTCTGGCCAGTCTGAACAACAATCCCGATCTTAACCGTCAGATTGTTGCATTCATTGCCGTGCCTGCCAACCATTCCGGGGCATCTCCTGAGTTACTGGCCCGCATCAATCAGCCAGATTTTACCAATCCGGTAGAAGATGTATACCTGACGCACGGTCTTTTCGACAAGGAACACGATCAGGTGATCAGGCGTGCCCGGTCGGCCGGCCTACGCAACCGGAAAGAAGACCGGGTAAAACTTATTTTTATTCCTTCCTACCTCGACGGGAACGACGGCATTTTTAATTATTCATACTACGAGCTGCTGATTGGATTCGATCTCTCCGTCTTTCCCTCCTACTATGAGCCCTGGGGTTATACACCCCTGGAAAGCCTTGCCTTTCATATCCCGACAATAACAACGTCCCTGGCCGGATTCGGACTCTGGATACGTGATAAGGTGAAGGATGCCGTTACCGGCGCATGGGTAATAGAACGAACGGATGATAACGCTGCAGAAGTAAGTGCTGAAATTGCTGAAATTTTACTCGGATTTTCGGGCTTTGATGATGCTCAGATTGAAGAAGCCAGAAAACATGCGTTCAAATTGTCCAGGACCGCTTTGTGGAGCGATCTTACCGGAAAATACATGGATGCTTACAGCATGGCATTAAATAAATCGGATGCCCGTGAAGACCTTTTCAGGGATAAAAGAGTGCCCGATATGCTGATGACTTTCCCGCTGAAACAGCGCCAGTCGCCGGTTTGGCACAAGGTTCTGGTAAAACCCGGAATCCCCGAACGCTTCCATGGGCTAAAAAGACTGTCGCGAAACCTTTGGTGGTCGTGGAATCCGGAAGCACAGGAACTCTTCCGCATGATAGATCCGGTACAGTGGGAGGCTCTGAACCATAATCCGATTGCACTGCTCGAGTCGCTGAATGTGAAACAGATGCTCCAGCTCGAGAAGAACGAATCTTTTATCTCAAAACTCGATCACGTTTACGAGGTTTTTGAGAATTACATGAAAAAAGGGGCTGAAAAGCCAAAAGATCAGGTTGCCTATTTCAGCATGGAATATGGCCTGCACGATACCGTTCAGATCTTCTCGGGCGGACTTGGTGTGCTTGCCGGCGATTACCTGAAAGAGGCCAGCGACTCAAACGTGAACATGGTGGGAGTAGGTCTGCTTTACCGTTATGGTTACTTCAGGCAGAATCTGTCGGCTTTCGGCGACCAGATTGATACGTATCATCCGCAAAAGTTTACCCATATGCCGCTTAAACCCGTAAGAAACGGTAACGGTGAATGGGTTAAAATATCCATCGTACTTCCCGGCCGCAATCTTTACGCGAAAGTTTGGAAGCTGGATGTGGGAAGAATTCCGCTTTACCTGCTCGATGCCGATATTGAGGAAAATAACGAACAGGATCGTTTTATCACACATCAGCTCTACGGCGGCGATTGGGATAACCGTTTCAAACAGGAGCTTCTTCTGGGCGTCGGAGGTATCCGCATGCTGAAAGCACTGGGATTGTCGCCTTCGGTGTATCACTGCAACGAAGGGCACGCTGCTTTTATCGGGATCGAGCGCCTGCGTCTGCTGGTTCAGGAACGCAGGTTCTCGTTCGACCAGGCCGTTGAAATCGTGCGGGCTTCGCAACTCTTTACAACCCATACACCCGTGCCTGCCGGCCACGATGCATTTAGTGAGGATGTACTCAGGGCATACATTCCACATTACGCCGACCGTTTGAACATAAGCTGGAACTCATTTATGAACCTGGGTCGGTTTATTGAGGATAAAACCGATGAAAAATTCTCGATGAGTGTTCTTGCAACACGTCTTTCGCAGGAAATGAACGGTGTAAGCCGCTTACACGGACGCGTAAGCCGAGAGATGTTCCATGGCATGTTTCCCGGATTCTATCCCGAAGAGCTCTATATCTCGCACGTTACCAACGGTGTTCATCTGCCAACATGGGCATCACCCGAATGGCAGGAACTTTTCCGGAAAACGTTCGGCGATGATTTTCTCAATAACCAGCAGGAAAAATCGCGCTGGAAAAAGATTATGGATGTGCCCGATGAGGTTATCTGGGACCTCCGGCAGAACCATCGCAAACGTCTGCTTAAATACTTGAGGAAAAGGGTGGGAGAGGATCTGAAACACCGTCAGGAAAATCCGAGGTATATTATGAATACCCTGGATAATCTGAACGAAAAAACCCTAACAATCGGGTTTGCCCGTCGTTTTGCAACCTACAAGCGTGCTCATCTGCTCTTTACAAATCCCGAGCGTCTGGCACGGCTGGTAAATAATCCAAAATACCCGGTTCAGTTTATTTTTGCCGGCAAGGCTCATCCTGCCGATAAAGCAGGTCAGGATCTTATCAAGCGTATTATTGAATTCTCGAAGCAACCACAGTTTACCGGAAAGGTAATATTTGTGGAAAACTACGATATGTCGCTGGGCGCGCAGCTGGTCCAGGGTGTCGACGTCTGGCTCAATACTCCCACACGTCCCCTCGAAGCTTCCGGAACAAGCGGTGAAAAGGCCGTTATGAACGGTGTGGTGAATTTCAGCGTACTCGACGGATGGTGGGCCGAAGGATACAGGCCCGAAGCCGGATGGGCGCTTCAGGAAGAGCGTACATACGAAAACCAGCAGTTTCAGGATGAACTCGATGCCGAAAATATCTACAACATTTTTGAAGAAGAGATTATCCCCGAGTTCTACGAAAGAAATGAAAAAGGAGTTCCTGAAAAATGGGTTTCACGCATCAAACATACCATCGCAGGCATTTCTCCCAATTTCACCATGAAACGCCAGCTCGACGATTACTACGAGCAGTTTTACAATAAACTAATGCAACGTTCCGCTTTGCTTTTTAGCAACGATTTCGAACAGATCCGGCTGCTTTCTTCATGGAAACGAAGGATACTGAGGGGCTGGGAGAGCATTGAAGTGGTGAAGGTTAACGTTCCAGATTCCGATCGTAAACCCTTAAGACTTGGAGAAAACTTTGTTGCTGAAATCGTACTGAATGTTAATGAGCTTTCATCGAACGATATTGGGCTTGAAGTATTGTTTGGTAATAAAGTAGACGACGAAGTGAAGAAAATTTCCTTTATAGAAGAAATGATGATAGCAGGTGTGGATGGAAACATCGTTACCTTCTTCATCGAAGTTCCGACCCTGCAGGCAGGAGTGTTCGATTATGCCTTCCGGCTTTTTCCGAAGCATCCGTTGTTGCCTCACAGACAGGACTTTAATTTGGTAAAATGGATAGCTGCCTCGGATGTATTGTAGGGCTGTTTTACCGCATCAATACTTAAAAATTAATACTTAAAACTACAAACCGATGAAATTACTTGAAGGAAAAATTGCGCTTGTCACAGGGGGTGCCCGAGGAATAGGCAAAGCCATCGCCCTGAAATATGCAGCTCAGGGAGCCAGTGTGGCCTTCTCCGATCTTAACTACGATGAGAATGCCATCGCACTTGAAAAGGAAATTGAAGGTCTCGGCGTAAAAGTAAAAGGTTATGCTTCGGATGCCAGCTCCTTCGAAGACAGCGATAAACTGATCGAAAATGTTGTAGCCGATTTCGGACGCATCGATATTCTGGTTAATAACGCCGGTATTACCCGCGATAACCTTCTGATGCGTATGGCCGAATCCGACTGGGACCTCGTAATAAAAGTGAACCTTAAGTCAATTTTCAATATGACCAAGGCCGTGCAGAAAGTAATGCTGAAGCAGCGCAGCGGATCCATCATCAATATGAGCTCCGTGGTAGGCCTTTCAGGAAATGCCGGACAAAGTAACTATTCGGCTTCCAAGGCCGGTCTTGTAGGTTTTACCAAATCCATAGCCCAGGAACTTGGCTCACGCAGTATCCGTTGCAATGCCATCGCTCCCGGATTCATTGAAACCGATATGACAGCAAAACTGCCTGAGGATGTCCGGAAGAACTGGATAGAAGGAATTCCACTCAAACGCGGTGGAAAACCCGAAGATGTGGCCGATGTTTGCGTTTTCCTCGGCTCTGAACTTTCTTCTTATGTCACCGGTCAGGTGATAAGCGTTTGCGGCGGAATGCATATGTAATTGCCGCAAATCAGTGAACTTGCCGCTGCAGCCGGAAAGCCTTTACGGGAATTCCGGCTGTTTGCATTGGAGTGCGTTCATGCATCGAGACCCGATTATTTTTCATTCTCTGCGAATGAGCCTCCATGATTATCCGCTTATCAGTTTCAGACTTTAACAGGAAATCAGGATTTTAGTCCTGAAAGATTGGAAAAATGGAAGTGCAAGTGATTGTAAATTAATCGATAAACTAATTTCTCGTCCTTTTGCTTTCACCTTGTTAATGATATTTGTATCGGGGATTGGTATAAAGGTATCCTGTGTCGAATCGAGAAAATCTATATCTTTGAAGATGATTATCCCATCGTTATTAACCAAAAATATTCCAACATGACAAAAGAACACGTTCAAAACAACGGTCCTGCCGGCGCCATTTACGGACTCGGACTGATTGGTGCAGCTATTTATTACATTTCTACGGCTGTGGGATTCTGGGCAGGCGTACTTGGGTTCCTGAAATCGTTGGTATGGCCGGCTTTTTTAGTGTATGAACTGCTGAAACACCTCGCCGCTTAGCGGTATTTCCTTACTTTTGTCTCTACGGAACCGTTTCCGTAAAGTCTTTCTTTAAAATGCATTGCGTATGAAAAGTTCCATTTTTCGTATCGTTACCGCTGTGCTGCTGATTATGAATGCAATGGTATTGCTTGGTCAGATATGGCCTGCAGGCGCTCCGCCTTTTGCACGCACTGTTAACATCGCGTTTCTGGCAGGCAGCTTCCTTTATCTGGGGTATTGTTTATTTAAAAAGGACTGAACAGTTTCAGAGAAGAACATCCAGGCAGATTATCATTATTACCAAAAATACATCTCGCGCTTTTGCACTTCCCGGCAGAAGAATCAGAAATGCAATTGCCATCGCTGCCGAACTGAGCCATAGAAGCCACACGGATAAAGGGAAACGGAATGAAAAAAACACGGGCATTATAATGGCTGAGGAAGCTGTTGCCGTTATCCAGGCAATCGTTAGCCTGTGGATACGTACAGTGTCGAGACGCTCGGTGAGCGATTTGAGTCCCGCCTCCCGGTATTCATTGCCAAACCTGAGCAGCAGCAGCCAGAAATGCGGAACCTGAACAAGAAACATAAATAGTGCCAGCGACAGGGCTGCCGGACTTACAGGCGATCCGCCGGATGCTACCCAGCCGATCATTGGCGGAAGCGCTCCTACCACTCCTCCCGGAACGGCTGCAAATGCCGTTTTCTTTTTCAGAGGAGTATATATTCCATTGTACCACAAGTAGGTGAGCCAACCAAGTGCCGTGGCCATCAGCCCGCCTTTAAATGCCAGCAGAAGCGATCCGGCAATAGTAAAGAGAACAATCCACAATACTGCGCTTTTCAGGCTTAGTTGACCGGAGGGAAGCGGTCTACCTGCCGTACGTGCCATTCGGCGATCGGTGTTTCTTTCCTGTACCTGGTTAAGCGCCGAGGCAGCCGAAGCAAGTAAAAATACTCCGGCAACAGGAGCAATGGCATCGTACGACCAGCGCCCGTTATGAGCCAGATATCCCGTAAAGGCAGTGAGCGCTACCGGCAGCGAGATCCTGAACTTGCAAAGCCTGGCTATAAGAAAAACATAAGCAGGCAGGCTCAGTCTCATTTCAGGGTTTTAAGGAATTCAATGATTTCGTTTACATCCTGTTCCGTCAATTCCTTCCGATACGAAATCATCTGTCCTTTTATATATCCGGCTGCTACATCGGCATCCGGCTCGTAAATCGCACGGACGATGTATTCATCGTCTACGGTGATTTCCCGCTCCTGATTGCCGGTCATAACCTTGTGCTGACTTCCGTAAAGTCCTTTAAACGAAGGACCTATCAGTTTGGATCCGTCGAGGGAGTGGCAGGCAACGCAACCGTTTTGCTTCACAAGCTCTTTCCCGAGGGTTCCGGGAACAGCAGCTGCAGCTGCACGTCCTGTAGTGTCTGATTTTTCCGCATACCATGTGGCAAATTCATTTTCAGACATAACAACCACTTCGGTAAACATGTAAGAATGCGACAGACCACAGTATTCGGTGCAGAAAAGTTCGTAGGCGCCTTCTTTCTGTCCCACAAACCACATCTTATTGGTTTTTCCGGGTACCATATCCTCTTTTACCCTGAATGCCGGAATATACAGGCTGTGAATAACGTCAACCGAAATCAGGTCGAGTGCTACCGCTTTATTCACCGGAACGTAAAGAGTATCGGTTTTGATGCCGTTTTCATATTCAAAAAGCCACGACCACATGCGTGCGGTGGCCCTAATTTTCATGGCGTCATCGGGGGCATTTCGCATGGGTGCATAGCCCTTCCATCCGTAAAAAAACATAACCAAAACAAGGATGGTGGGGATTACCGTCCAAATCACTTCCAGCGTGTTGCTCCCATGGATTTGCGTGGCAATCGGATTGCGTTTCCGGTTGTATCGGTATACAAACCACAGCATGGTAGCCGTAATGCCGATCAGAAAAACCATCGATATGCCTATGATTACAGCAAACGCTGTATCGGTGGTCGTAACAAAGTTTGATGCTCCTGAGTACATATCTTCTCCTATCTGTAAAGGTAATCGAAAAAGGTTACTACAATAACTGCAGTAAAAATGGCTATCACCAGACTTACCATTATCCAGTAAATCTTATGGTCGAATTTAAGGTGCATAAAGTAAAGCAGTACAACCGCGCCTTTAAGGGATGCTATCAGCATCGCTGCGGCCGTATTGTAAGCGCCCAGTTCAACACTGGTGATTAGCACCGTAATAACGGTAAGTAAAATCAAACCAAGCAGCACCATTATGTGCGTCATATATGGTACAATGTGATGTTTTTCGTTTTCCATGCCGGTATGCTTTTAATGAATAAGGTAAAACAAGGGAAACAGAAAAATCCAGATAAGGTCGACCAGATGCCAGTACAGCCCGCTGTTCTCGAGCAGGGCATAGCTTCCGCCGTTCACCCTTCCCGACCTTACTTTTGCCAGTGTAATTGCCAGTAGCACCATTCCTATGATGATATGCACCCCGTGCAAACCCGTCATAAAGAAATACAGGCTGAAAAAGAGCATATCGCCATTGCTGAGGCTTTTCATCAGATCCGATCCGGGATACAATCCGTGTTCAAACTTGCCTCCCCATTCAAAATATTTGTTGACAAGAAAAACAGCTGCCAGGATCAGCGTTGCCACCAGCATGAGCATGGTCGTTCTGCGGTCGTTTTTCTGCATTGCCGAGATGGAGATTGCCACCGTAGCACTGCTCACCAGAAGGATGATTGTATTGATAAATCCCATGGTAATGCTCAGTTCCTCGTGTGCAAGGTGAAACGCTACCGGGTTCATGTACCGGTAAACCGAATACACGATGAAGAGTCCGCCGAAAAGCAGGATTTCGGTGAAGATAAACAGCCACATACCGATCTTTGAAGCGGTATCGTCGCGGTGGGCGTCAGCCGGATGCGTGTGGGTTACGGTTTCCATAGCTTCCTCTGTTTAGTATTCATAGGGTCCGTGTTCAACTACCGGAATTTGTTCGAAATTCTCAACGGGCGGGGGAGAGGCAATCTGCCACTCAAGGGTCTTGCCATCCCACGGATCATCCACTTCTTTACCTTTACCCCTGCGTGCCCGGGCCAGATTGATGATGATTACCAGAAGTCCGGCAGCCATTATCCACGATCCAATGGTCGACAGAGTATTGGCTGAATGGAACATCGGCAGATAGTCGTAATAACGGCGGGGCATCCCAAGCATTCCCAGATAAAACATCGGGAAATACAGCAGATTGAATCCGATGAAGAATATCAGCAGCCCAATGTTTGCAATTTTGAAGTTGTAAACCCGGGCAAACATTTTCGGATACCAGTAATGCAGGGCTCCGAAGAAAGCAAATCCTGTTCCTCCGAATACGATGTAATGGAAATGGGCAACCACAAAGGCAGTATCGTGCACGTGAATGTCGGTCGCCAGGGATCCGACAACAAGGCCTGAAAATCCCCCTATCATAAATACGAAGATAAAAGCTATTGACCACAAAAAGGGTGTCTGAATGTTGATGGAACCTTTGTAAAGGGTGGCAGTCCAGTTAAATACTTTGATTGCGGAAGGAATTGCAACCAGAAAGGTAAGGAGCGAGAACACCCAGCGTGAGGTGGAACTCATTCCTGAGGTAAACATATGGTGTCCCCATACGAAGTATCCCACAAAGGCAAT
>JALHHH010000144.1 GCA_022837485.1 Bacteroidales bacterium | reverse complement strand
GTATCTTTTTGAAGTCGATACTGTTGGACCTTCAATAACGATATTCGGTTCTGACAGATACAGTGGCTTCCTTGGAGATGGGGACTTCCGGCCATTTGGCAGGTACATGTACACAGCCTGGCAGTTCTCCGAACCGGCAGTGAAAGTTGAGCTCAGATTTAGAGAAACGACTGAGGAAGGGTATCCCTGGATTACTGATTGGTTAGACTGGGATCCTGAAGTTAGCGGGATCCTTCTAAATGATGAATTGGTGACTCTCTACCTTACAGACGGCACTGTCATGATGCCTTATATGCTTGAACTAGGGCATACCTACCTTCTTTATGTCAAAGCCTATGACGAATTGGGTAACACCAATAATACTTATGTGACCTTTAAACTTGAAGACCGATACAATGGTGAAGAGAAGCCAGAAATCTTTATATTACCCATTAGTGCACAGCCTGCGACAGATGAAGAAGATGGATTATTGCTCGTAGCAGTTCAGGCACAAAATGTGAAGGAGTATATTGAAAAGGCGAAGGAATACTTCGCTCCAGACAATACTGAAAATGGTGAACTCATGTATCTCCAGAATTCTCTTTTCTATTCGGAAGAGTTAGAGGTTTCCGAAGTTGTTTTCCCTGTCTTCATTCCTGAAAAGAAAAACGTAAGTAGTTTTGCCGACTTTGATGATGAGTCGGTTCTTGATGAATTGGTTCTTCTTAGGGGTTTCGTTAATGAACCCTCTGAAATTGAAGAATCTTCTGATATTATCGCTTTCATCGAGTTTAGTTTTGGTCCTGAAATGAATGGACAGGAGATATCTTTGGGACTTGGTGATTATTTCATAAGGGATAATGCAAACAGAACGATCGACGGTATCGTGGTGGATAACTTCATATATAGTTTTGATCTGCCCGAAATCGTCGGAGCGGATATGTGAGGGGTGATTTGAATGAAGAAGACTCTACTGGTAATAGTAATCACTCTGTTTTCTTTTGCTGCTCTTGCAAGCGACCTTCTTCTAGAAGCCAGTTTCAGGGTGGAAGAGATTAACGAAAGAATCGGACAACTGAATCTCCCCTGGAGGGCGGGAGTGCCTGGGGTTCTGAGTGATTTCGCAGCCCATGGTATTTCCGACTTTGGAAGCATAGTTGATAAGTGGCATGGTGAAATAGAGCTTCCTGAAAGGATTGAACTTAAGAAAGATGGAGAGTTTTCCACTCAAGCAACTACTAGATACGGTCAGATTATTTCATCGCTATTTGTTTACTTTCCCTATGGAGATGTGGCTATACCAGAGGGTAGTTTTATTCAGGTTCACACTCCAGTCAGGAATCAGGCTTTTCACGGTACATGCTGGGCATTTGCTACAGTCGCTTCCTTTGAAAGTGGTTTATTGGTGCAGAAGGACGGTTATGGTGGAGAAGATGGATTCGAACCATGGAAGCTACAACATGATACCTATGATTTCTCCGAGCAATTCTTGTCTTTCCATAACATAGACTGGGATATCTACAGCGAATCATATTATGATCCTCTGCAATCGGATGTAATAATCCAGGATGATAGTTATGACGCAGGAGGCAAT